>JAHJPT010000133.1 GCA_018819685.1 Alphaproteobacteria bacterium | reverse complement strand
CGCTCGCCAATTTTATCGGACCGTTCATCGCCCGCGGGCTGGGCTGATGGGCGAGATCCTGTTTCTTTGCCACCGGGTGCCGTTTCCACCCGACCGGGGCGACAAGATCCGATCCTACCACCTGCTCGAGGCTCTGGCGAAGCTTGCCCCGGTGCATGTCGGGACCTTCGCCGAGACCGCGCAGGACCGCGCGCAGGTATCCGCGCTGGCCGAAGGGACCGCAAGCCATCTGCTGATCGATCGCGATATGTCGCTGCCAAAGGCGGGGCTGCGCGCGGTCGTAAGCGGCAGGCCCGTCAGCCTGCCAGCCTTTGCCGACACGAGGCTGTCGCGCTGGGTCGCGCAGACGCTCGCGACCCGTGATATCGACACCATCGTGATTTTCTCGGGCCAGATGGGGCAATATATCCCCGACACCTTCGCCGGGCGCGTGGTGGTCGATCTGTGCGATGTCGATAGCGCCAAGTTCGAGAGCTATGCGCGCGAGGCCGCGTTCCCCCGATCCTGGCTGATGGCGCGCGAGGCGCGTCTGCTGGCGCAAGAGGAGGCGCGGATCGCGCACCGCGCCGATTGTACGCTGCTGATCACCGAGCACGAGCGGGCGCTGCTGCACAGCCGCCTGCCGCCGTGGGGGGAGCAGTGCGATCTGCGGGCGCTCGGCAATGGCATCGACGCCGGTTTCTTCGATCCCGCCAAAAGCGAACCGCATCCCGTACTCGCGGCGGAACCGGGGCCGCATTTCGTCTTTACCGGGCAGATGGACTACCCCCCGAATATCGCGGCGGCGAAGCGTTTTGCCCGCGCGATCCTGCCGAGCCTGCGCGAGACTGCGGCTGCGCAGTTCCACATCGTCGGCCGCGCCCCGACTGCGGAGGTGACCCGGCTGGGTGCTCTACCCGGTGTGCGCGTCTGGGGCGAGGTTCCGGATGTCCGGCCGTTTCTCGCAAGCGCGAGCGCGGTGGTGGCGCCGCTGACCATCGCGCGCGGGGTGCAGAACAAGGTCCTCGAGGCGATGGCGATGGCGCGGCCCGTCCTGCTCAGCGCCGAAGCGGCCACCGGGATCGACGCGGCCGATGGCGAGCATTTGGCGATCTGCCGCGACGACGCCGCTTTCGTCGCTGCCGCTCACGCGATCGCTGCCGAGCCCGATCGGGCGCAGGCCATGGGGCAGGCCGCGCGGGATTTCGTCGTCGGCAACATGGGCTGGGAAGCGATCGCGGCGCAACTGGCGGCGATAGTCGGGCGCGGGCGGGGCGGGGCGCGCCATGCCGCCTGATCGCGCCGCGACTGTCGAAGTTTCATCGGCCCTGTCGCAGGTTTCCGCGTGGCGCGCGGCGCTGGTGCGGCTGTCGCTCGCAACGCTCGCGCTGATCGCGCTGGCGCTGCGCGAATGGGGCGAGATGGTGCAGATATGGTGGCACAGCGAGAGCTATTCGCACATCCTGCTGATCCCGCCGATCATCGCCTGGCTGGTGTGGATCCGTCGCGAGGATGTCGCGCAAGTGGCTCCGCGCGGCTGGTGGCCGGGGCTGGTGGCTGTGGCGCTGGCTCTGACGCTGTGGCTGGCGGGGCGCTATTCGGGGCTCAACCTGCTTGCGCATGCGGGCGCGGTCGCGATGCTGCCGGCGGCGGTGCTTGCGCTGCTTGGTCCGCGCGTCGCGGCGTTGCTCGCGCTGCCGCTGGGTTTCGCGGTGTTCCTCGTGCCCTTCGGCGACGAGATCGTCCCGCCGCTGCAATTTCTCACCGCCGAGATGGCGATCGCGCTGACCCACGCGGTCGGCGTGCCCGCGCGGATCGACGGGATCTACATCCATACGCCCGCCGGGCTGTTCATCGTCGCCGAGGCTTGCGCGGGCGTGCGGTTCCTGATCGCCATGATCGCGCTGGGTGTTCTGACCAGCTTCACCAGCTTCGCCAGCCGGCGCCGCCGCGCAGCTTTCATGCTCGCCTGCTTGGTGGTGCCGGTCGTTGCCAACGGCATCCGCGCCTGGGCGACGATCTACATCGCGCAATTCGTCGGCGCGGAGGCGGCGGGCGGGTTCGACCACATCGTCTACGGCTGGATATTCTTCGCGCTGGTGGTGGCGCTGATCCTCGGGGTAGCCTGGCGCTGGTTCGAGCGCGAGCCCGAGGATGCGGGCTGGTCGCTCGAGGAGTTGCGCGCCAGCGCCATGCTCGCAGCGCTGGAACGGCACTCGGGCGGGACGCGCGCGCTGCTGCTCGGCACCCTTGCGCTGGCGGCGGCAGCGGCGGCGCTCGCCTTCGGCCTTCGGGCGGGCTAGGAACCGCCGCCTATGTGCGGGATCGCAGGCATCTTCCATTGTGGCACGCCCAAGCCGGTCGATCCCCGCCGGGTCGAGCGGATGACCGACGCGCTCGCGCATCGCGGGCCCGACGGTTCGGGCGTCTGGACCGCGCCCAGGGTCGGGCTGGGGCACCGGCGGCTCTCGATCATCGATCTCGCCGGCTCGCCGCAGCCGATGCATTCGGTCGACGATCGCGCGGTGATCGTCTTCAACGGCGAGATCTACAATTACCGCGCGCTGCGCCGCGAGCTCGAGGCGGGCGGTGCGCGCTTCGCCACCGATGGCGACACCGAGGTCATCCTCGCCGCCTGGCAGCGCTGGGGGGGCGACTGCCTCGAGTGTCTCGACGGCATGTTCGCCTTCGCGCTCTACGATTGCGAGCGCCGCCAGCTGTTCCTCGCGCGCGACCGCTTCGGGGTGAAGCCGCTGTTCCTCGCGCGGCTCTCGGACGGCAGCCTGGCCTTCGCCTCCGAGCACAAGGGCCTGCTCGCGCATCCGCTGCTGCGCCGCACCGCCGATCCGCTGGCGGTGGAGGACTACATGACCTGGGGCTATGTCCCCGATCACCGCTCGATCCTCAAGGGGGTGGAGAAGCTGCCCCCGGGCCATTTCTGGCT
>JAHJPT010000132.1 GCA_018819685.1 Alphaproteobacteria bacterium | reverse complement strand
GATCGGGCCGGCGTTGCGCTGAGTGGCGGGGGCGTGGCGTTTCACGGCTAAGCTCAATTCACCTGGCGCTCGCGCCCTTCCCAATAGGGAGCGCGCAGTTCGCGGCGCAGGATCTTGCCCGACTGGTTGCGCGGGAGCGCCGCGATCACCTCGATCGACTTGGGCACCTTGAACCCCGCCAGCCGCTCGCGGGTCCAGGCGATGATCGCCTCGGGATCGACCTGCTCGCCCGGCTTCGCGACCACGCAGGCCTTGACCGCTTCGCCCCAGTGATCGTCGGGCACCCCGATCACCGCTACTTCCGCCACCGCGGGATGGCCGTAAATCGCGCTCTCGACCTGCGCGGGATAGACGTTCTCGCCGCCCGAGATGATCATGTCCTTGATCCGGTCCTGGATGAAGACATAGCCGTCCTCGTCCATATAGGCGGCGTCGCCGGTGTGCATCCAGCCGTCCTGCAGCGCCTCGCGCGTCGCCTGCGGCAGGTTCCAGTAGCCGAGCATGTTCGAGGGCGATTTGACCGCCAGTTCGCCGACTTGGCCGCGCGGCAGTTCGGCCCCATCCTCGCCGACGATCCTGAGCTGCGTCCCCGGCACCGCATGCCCCGCCGAGCGCATCCGCTCGTTGCCCGCCAGATCGTGATCGCCGGGCGGCAGCACCGCGACGGTGCCGGTGGTTTCGGTCATGCCGTAACACTGGACGAAGCCGGCATTGGGGATGGTGCGCACCGCCTCGCGCAGCAGGTCGAGCGGGATCGGCGCGGCGCCGTAGAAGACGTATTTGACCGCGGAGAAATCGGTCGTCTTGGCGCGCGGGTGCTGGACGACCATCTGCAGCGCGGCCGGGACGATGAACATCCGCGTCGCGCCCTGCTCGAAGGCCTCGAGCACGCCTTCCGGCGTAAACTCACTCTGGACGATCGCCCGCGCGCCGCCGCCCATCGCCATGACGCCCAGCCCGGTGCCACCGATATGCGCACAGGGCATGGCGATCAGGATCGCCTCGTCCTCCTCCCACACCGCCCAGTCGAGCCCGGCGCGCTCGCCCGGCTGGCGCAGCGCGAACAGATTGCGGTTGGACAGCACCGCGCCCTTGGGATTGCCGGTGGTGCCGCTGGTGTAGAGCTGGAGCACCGCCTCGTCCGGGGCGACCGGGGTGAAGTCGGCCGGATCGGCGGCGTCGATCGCGGCGCGGACCCGGTCGCAGCCGAGCAGCTTGGGGGGATCGGCGAGTTCGGCGCAGGCCTTCTCCGCCGCTTCCCCAAGCCCCGCCCCGGTGAACAGCACCTTTGCGCCGGTGTCTGCGAGAATATAGGCCACCTCGGGCGCGGCGAGCCGCCAGCCGATCGGAACCATCACCGCGCCATAGCGCCCGGCGGCGTAGAACAGTTCGAAATAGAGTTTGGAGTTCTTCCCCAGCCAGGCGATCCGGTCCCCCGGCGAGACACCCAGCTGGCGGTAGAGGGCAACCACCTGCGCGGTGCGACGGTCGAGCTCGGCAAAGGTGGCCCGCTCGTCGCCCTCTTCCAGCGCGACCGCATCGGGTTTGATGGCGGCCCAATGGCGGATGTATTCGTCGAAACTCGACATGGTGGACGGATCGTCCATGGCATTCTCCCGGCGCCGTCTCGGTGCGGACGGATCGGGAGGCATCATGCCCTTAGCCGTGAACGAGTCCAGCCCAATCGCGCCCGAATTTCAGCGCCAACGCCCGAGCGCCTTGGCCCTTCTCTCGCGGACCGCCAACCACAGCACCAAGCCCAGCGGGCCGGCAAGGAAGGTCGCCAGCAACACCGGGGCCTGGACCAGCCGCGAGAAGCGCTTGGCGTCGGCATCGCGCGCGATCCACAAGCCCACGAAAAGGTCGAAGGCGAGATAATGGATCCAGCCCACCGTCAGCCCGCCCTCGCTGGCGAAGATCGCCCGGACGCCGGCGATGCTGGTGAAGTCCAGCGAGGGCGACTGCCCGCCGACCGGGTCGAGCCCGCCCGACACGATCCCGGCCAGCAGCCCGGCATAGGCGAGGCACAGCAGCCCGACGCCGAGATAGAGCACCGCCGAGAGCAGCGCCGGCCAGCGCGGCAGCAGGATCAGCCCCGTCCACATGATCATCGCCAGCATGTTGGCGGCGCCGAAGATTGCATCCCAGGCCATATCAGTCATTCTTCGTTCCAGTCGCGTCGGGCATCGGCAGGCTGCGGGCTTCGCGGCGCAGCGCATCATGTTCGTGGACCAGCTTCGCGCGCGTGGATTTCCGCGCCAGCGCGAGCGCCGCGCGCGCGACCTCACTGGCGTCGATCGCCCGATAACGGCGGTATCTGCCGTGCAATGCGAGATTGAACAGCGGGCTCAACGCGATGCCGAGCCGTTCGGCCTGGCGGCGATCGCCACCGCGTGCGCCGCGCAGCAGGCCGGGGCGCAGGACGTCGAGCCGGTGGAAGCCGATCCTGCCCAACTCGCGTTCGACCTCGCCCTTCACCTTAAAATAAAAGTTTCTCGCGAAGGGATCCGCTCCGACCGAGCTGACCGCAACCATCCGCGCCACCCCGTGCTGATGCGCCGCGCGGGCGGTGTCGAGCACCAGGCCCTCGTCCACCGCGCGGAACGCCGCCTCGTCCTCGCCGGCCTGCTTCCAGGTCGTGCCCAGCGCGCAGATCAGTGCCTGCGGGCGCAGCGCCTCGAAAACCTCGCCCCAATGCTCGGGATCGGCGACGAACAGCTCCATCCGCGCGCCCTTGGGCAGCGGCATCTCACGCCGCGCCACCGCTGCCAGCCGGACATCCTCGCGGCCGATGGCGGCGCGGATCACCTCGCGCCCGATCAACCCGGTGGCCCCGACCAGCGCGATGCGGATCGGATCAGACATTGCTCAAGCCTGCGGGCCGTCGGCCGTGCAGCCGGGCGTATTCGTCCATGGCGAAGCGATCGGCCATCCCGGCGATGAAATCGGCGATATGGCGCGCGCGCTGCGGCTCGTCCGCAGGGACGCTCGCGCGCCGGTCGCGCGGCAGGGCGGCGGGATCGTCCCGATAGGCGGCGAACAGGCTGGCTATCACCTCGCGCGCGCGCCCGGCGGTGACCTTCTGTTCGGGATGGTGATAGAGCTTGGCATACATGAAGCTCTTGAGCCGCCGCTCGCGCTGCGCCATTTCGGCGGAGAACCCGGCGAGCGGCCCGCCTGCCTCGCGCACCTCCTCGATGCTGCCCAGCCCCTGCACCCGCCCGGCGGTCTCGGCGACCACGTCATTGACCATCGCCCCGATCTGATCGCGCACCAGCTCGCGCAGCTTGCGGTCGTGCTCGGCATGGGGGAAGCGCCGCTCGACCGCGCGCCAGCGCTCGGCGACGAAATCGAGCGTGAGCAGATCGTCGAGCTGGAGGAAGCCACTGCGCAGCCCGTCGTCGATATCGTGATTGTCATAGGCGATGTCGTCGGCGACATTGGCGACCTGCGCCTCGAGCGAGGGCCATTGGCTCAAGCCCAGCGGGAATGCGGCATCGACTTCGGCCAGCGCCCAATTGGGGGCGGCGACCGGGCCATTGTGCTTGGCCATCCCCTCGAGCGTTTCCCAACTGAGGTTGAGCCCGTCGTGGCTGCAATAGGGGCTTTCGAGCCGCGCGAGCACGCGGATGCCATGGGCGTTGTGATCGTAGCCGCCGGCGCCCTGCATATCCTCGGCGAGCGCGTCTTCGCCCGCATGGCCGAAGGGCGGATGGCCGATATCGTGCGCGAGGCACAAAGCCTCGGTGAGATCCTCGTCCAGCCCCAGCAGCCGCGCGATCACCCGGCCGATCTGCGCTACCTCGAGGCTGTGGGTCAACCTGGTGCGGTAATAATCGCTGTCGGGCGAGATGAAGACCTGCGTCTTGGAGCGCAGCCGACGGAAGGCCATCGAATGGATGATCCGATCGCGGTCGCGCTGGAACGCGCTGCGCGGCCCGCGCGTGCCGCTCTCCTGCGGGAATTCGCGACCGCGCGAGCGCGCGGGATCGGCGGCATAGGTCGCGCGGGAAGAGGCAAGCGTCATTGCCCGAAGCGAGTATGGCAGGTACGCCGAGCGCTCAACGGGAACAGAGTGGCAACGGCGCGGCGAGCTTGTGCACAACCCCGCCGACGCCGCGCCTCGGACAGCCTACTCCGCCAGAATCCACTCCGCCGCCGCGCGGCAATGGGTGTCGGTGGTGTCGAACACCGGCAGGACGTTGGCATCGGTATCGACCACCAGGCCCAGCTCGGTGCAGGCGAGCACGATGGCATCCGCGCCGCGCTGTTCCTTGCGGGTGATGATCGTCTTCAAGGCGCGTTCGGCGTCGCGGGTCACCTTGCCGAGCATCAGTTCCTTGAAGATGATCGAATCGACCATCTCGACATCGTCTTCCTCGGGCGCGATCAGGTTCACCCCGTGTTTGACGATGCGCTGGCGAAAGAAGCTCTCGGTCATGACGTTGCGGGTGCCGATCAGCACCGCATCCTCGATCTTCGCTTCGGCCAGCGCCTCGCCCACCGTGTCGGCGATATGGATGATCTCGACCCCGATCGCCTCGGCGACCCGGTCGTAAACGCGATGCATCGAATTGGCGGCGATCACGATGGCGCCCGCCCCGGCGCTTTCGAGACGCCGCGCGCTGTCGATCAGCGTGGCGGCGGCGCGATCCCACTCCTCCTCTTCGCGCACCGCGTAGAGGGGCGCGTATTCGAGGCTTTCGATCAGCAGCGGCGCGCTGTCGCGGGTGCTGCGCGCCTGCTGGATGTGGCGATTGATCCGTTCGTAATAGGCACGGGTCGAAACCCAGCTCATGCCCCCTATCAGCCCAAGTTTCCGCAAAACTGCCCGCCCTTCCTGAGTGTCATCGATTTCGCGCTCGAACCGGCGGGCGCCTGCTTGCCCCACCGCCGGATTACGACGTGTGAACGGCTATGGTTTCACCGGGTTCCGGCAAAGGTTGGCGCAGTGCCGTCGACAACAGCTCTGGCCACGGCGGTTGGCTCGGGCTTGGCAAGCTCACGATCCGCCAGCCAGGCGCGCAGGTCGGCCACGCTGCGCCCGGCCGCCTCCTCCATCGGCAGGTGACCGATCCCCGGATAGGCCGCGAGCGTCGCATTCGGCAGATGTTCGCGGTACCACCCGGCCGCCGCATAGGGGATCAGCGCATCCTCCTCGCCCCACATCACCAGCGTCGGCACAGCAGCCTGCTCTATCTGCTCGGCGGTAAAATCCGGTGCGCGATTGGCGAAGCGCTCCGCCGTCGCCGCCCGATTGCCGGGATAGCGCGCCAGTTCCCAATAGCGGTCCACCGCTTCGGGCGTGACCACCGCCTCGTTGGAGACCGACTGGCGCAGGCTCTTCTCGACCAGCGAGCGCGGCAGGATCGAACTCAGCAGCGCTCCGACGCCCGGAATTTGCGCAAGTGTGAAAGCGATATTGCCGCCGCCCTCACGCTCCACCGGCGCCCCGCTGGCATCCACCAGCACCAGCCCAGCCAGCCGTTCGGGATGGGCCAGCGCATAGGCCATCGCGATCCCGCCGCCCATCGAATTGCCCGCCAGCACGAAACGCTCGAGGCCGAGCGCATCGGTCACGCGATCGACATCGGCAACGAAGGCTTCGCGCGCGTAATCGCCATCGAGAGCCGAGCCGGTAAGGCCGTGGCCGCGCTGGTCGAAGCGGATCACGCGGTAATCCCCGCGCAGATCCTCGGCCCAGGACTGCCAGGTGTGGAGATCGGCGTTGGAGCCGTGCAGCAGGACGATCGCGGGCGCATCGCGCGGCCCCTCGTCGCGCAGATGGACGGTGGAGCCGTCCGCCAGCTCCACGAATTGCGACGGCGGCCCGCCGTATTTCGCACGCATCGTCGCGGGGTCGGTATCGGGCACGCGCAGCACCAGAAAAGTCGCGGCGACGACCACGATCAGCAGCGCGAGCCCGCGCCAGAGCCATTTCATTGCGTCATCCCCTCGATCCAGCGCGCAACCACGGCAAGCCCCTCGCGATCCACGGTCGATTTGCCGAGCTCGGGCATGGCGACGCCGGGCTCGGTGCTGTCCATCCGGTGGACCAGAATGGACATCTCCGGATCGCCCGGGACGATCCCGAATTCATGACCGCCCGAGCCGCGTCCGGCAGCCACCGGACGTTTGAACACCCCGTACGCCTCGGGATCGCGCTGTTCCCAGCGCAGGTCGAGCCCGCTGTTCGAGGCGGTCGCACCGGGGCGGTGGCAATGGGCGCAATTGACGTCGAGATAGGCGCGCGCCGCCAGTTCGATCGGCGCCTGCGCGCGGTTTTCCCAGCGCGGAAGGGTATCCGCGCCCTCGGGCACTGCGCCGACCACCGCTTCGAGCCAGCCTGCGTCCATATTGCGCGTCTTGGGCCCGATCGGCACCACCGCGCCTTCGAGCCCGTGGCACTCCTTGCACTGGTTCTTGTTCGGGATGCGGTAGCTGATCGTTTCTCCCTCGG
>JAHJPT010000009.1 GCA_018819685.1 Alphaproteobacteria bacterium | reverse complement strand
CGGCGTCTTCCTGGACGAGGATCGTATCGGCGCCTTCGGGCACGATCGCGCCGGTCGAGATGCGGGCCGCCTCGCCGGGGCGCACCATACCGTCGAACTGCCGCCCCGCCGCGCTTTCGCCGATTATTGCCCACGGCCCGGGCAGGTCGGCCCAGCGGATCGCGTAGCCGTCCATCGCCGACAGGTCGGCGGCGGGCTGGCGACGCGCCGCGGTGAGCGGCTCGGCGAGGTAATGGCCGATGCATGAGCCAAGCGGCAGCGCGACGATCGGTGTCGGGCGTGCGAGCGCGAGCAGCCGTTGCTGTGCTTCGGCGAGCGGCAACAGAGCCGCCCCGGTCACGCCGGGTTCGTTTCTTGCGCTTCTGCCACCCAAGCGCCCGACTTGCCCCCGCTTTTCGCGAGCAGCCGCACCGGACCGATCGCCATGCCCTTGTCGAGCGCTTTGGCCATATCGTAGACGGTCAGCAGCGCCGCGCTCGCCGCGGTCAGCGCTTCCATCTCGACCCCGGTCTTACCGGTGGTGCGGACGCGGGTTTCGACGCGGATGCCGCTCTCGACATAGTCGAAGTCGATGCTGACGCTGGCGAGGGGCAGCGGGTGGCACAAGGGTATCAGATCGCTGGTGCGCTTGGCCGCCATGATGCCAGCGATCCGCGCGGTGCCGAGCACATCGCCTTTTTTGATATCGCCGGCGCGGATCGCGGCGATCACCTCGGGCGTCATCGCGATAAAGCCTTCGGCCACCGCCTCGCGCATGGTGTCGGCCTTGCCCGACACATCGACCATCTGCGCCGCGCCCTGGGCATCGAGATGGCTGAGATCGCTCACCGAGCAGTGCTGCCGGTAAGGAGCTCGCGGGTGGCGCGTTCGATATCGTCCTGGCGCATCAGCGATTCTCCCACGAGGAAGCTGCGCACCCCATGGCGCGCCATGCGCTGGCAGTCGTCATGCGTGAAGATGCCGCTTTCGCAGACCAGCTGATAGCCCTCCGGGACCATCCCCGCGAGACGTTCGGTGGTCGCCAGATCGATCGCGAAACTGCGCAGATCGCGGTTGTTGACGCCGATCAACCGCGATTTCAGCTTCAACGCGCGGGTGAGCTCGGCCTCATCATGCACCTCGACCAGCACGTCCATGCCATGCTCGAGCGCGGCGGTTTCGATATCGGCCATGGTTGCATCGTCCAGAGCGGCGACGATGATCAGCACCGCATCGGCACCGAGCGCGCGGCTTTCGGCCACCTGCCAGGTATCGACCATGAAGTCCTTGCGCAGGCAGGGAAGCTCGCAGGCCGCGCGGGCGGCGACCAGGAAATCGTCATGGCCCTGAAAATAGGGCACATCGGTGAGCACCGAGAGGCAGGCGGCACCGCCAGCCTGATAGGCGGCGGCATGACCGGCGGGGTCGAAATCTGCGCGGATCAGGCCCTTGGATGGGCTCGCGCGCTTGATCTCGGCAATCAGTCCGAAGCCGGTCTGCGCTTTGCCGGCCAGAGCCCGGGCGAAACCGCGCGGTGCGCTGTGCTCGCCCGCGAGCCGCTCGAGATGGGACAACGAGCGCTCCTGGCGACGCCGGTCGACTTCGTCTCGCTTGACGCCGCAGATTTCCAGCAGCTTGTTCATGCCGCCGCCGCCATGGCGATCCAGCGCGCCAGCAGGCCCTCGGCAGCACCGCTGTCGAGCGCCTCGCCGGCGATTTGGGCGCCCTCGGCCCAGTCGTCGGTCTTGCCCGCGACGATCAGCGTGGCGGACGCATTGAACAGCACCGCATCGCGATAGGGCCCCGGTGCTCCCGCCAGCAGCGCCTTCAGCGCCTTGGCGTTGTGCACCGCATCGCCGCCGCGGATCGCCTCGACCGGCGCATGGGGCAGCTTCGCCATCTTCGCATCGACGCGGCGCATCTCGAAGGCCTCACCGCGCACGTCGGCGAGTTCGTTGCCGCCCGCCAGGCTCAATTCGTCAATGCCTTCGTCACCCGAGGCGATGAAGGTGCGTTCGGTGCCCAAGCGCGCCTTGGCGGCGGCGTAGATCGGGACATAGGCCGGGCGCGCGATCCCGATGAGCTGGCGCTGGACGCCAGCGGGATTGGACAGCGGCCCCATCAGGTTGAAGATCGTCCGCTTGCCCAGCCGCTGCCGGATCGGCTGGATCCGCGCCATCGCCGGATGGTGGTTCTTGGCGAAGAGGAAGCAGATGCCGAGCTCGGCCAGCGTCTTTTCCGCGGTCCGCCCGGCAGCCTCCATATCCAGGCCCAGCGCTTCCAGCGTGTCCGCGGCGCCCGACTTGCTGCTGGCGGCGCGGTTGCCGTGCTTGGCGACCGGCACCCCGGTCGCGGCGACCACCAGGCTCACCGCGGTCGAGACGTTGAGCGTGTGGTGCCCATCGCCGCCGGTGCCGCAGCAATCCACGGCGTTGTCCGGCGCGGCAATCGGAATGAGCCGGGCGCGCAGCGCGCGCGCGGCACCGGCGATCTCGTCGCTGGTTTCGCTGCGGTCGGTTATCGCGATCAGGAAGCGACCGATTTCATCGTCTTCGACCTGGCCATCGAGGATCCAGCCGAACACTTCCTCGGCCTCGGATTCGCGCAGCCGTGCCTCGGGAACGGGAAGCTGCTTCACGCCGACGCCTTCTCAGCAATCCCGCAAAGGCGCAGGAAATTGGCGAGCAGCGCGTGGCCGTGCTCGGTGGCGATGCTCTCGGGGTGGAACTGGACGCCGTGGATCGGCAGGTCGCGATGGCGGAAACCCATTGCGCTGGTGCCGTCGAGCCCGGGGGTCTCGCTGGTCGCATTGACGACCAGAGTCTCGGGTATGTCCTCGACCACCAGCGAGTGATAGCGGGTGGCGATGAAGGGCGAGGGCAGGTCGGCGAACACGCCGCTGCCGTCATGCGTCACCGCGCTCGTCTTGCCGTGCATGAGCCCGCCCTGGACAACGCGACCGCCGAAATGCTGGCCGATCGCCTGATGGCCAAGGCAAACGCCCAACAGCGGGAGCCGGGCATCGCTGCAGGCGCCCACCAGATCGAGGCTGATTCCGGCCTGGTTGGGGGTGCAGGGGCCTGGCGAGATGAGAACGCCCTTCGCACCGCTCGCGATCACCGCGCTCGCGCTCAGCGCATCGTTGCGCTCGACGCGCACTTCGGCGCCCAGCTCCATCAGGTAATGGACCAGGTTGAAGGTGAAGCTGTCGTAATTGTCGAGGACGAAGATCATTCCTCGGCGCTGGCCCTTTTCTCGACCACGATCAAGGGGCCGATCGCCGCGCCGGTATCGAGCCGCCCGGTCGCCGGGTTCCACAGCGCCGAGACGTTGCCATCGAGGTAGAGCGCGTTGGGGACCGACAATTCGTCGCGGTAGAAGCGCGCCAGCTTGCCGAAGGAAATCGGGGCGTTGGAGATCACGAAATGCGCGCGACCCTTGGCATCGACGCCGACGCTGTTGCGGATCAGGCGGGACTCGCCATCGCTCGAGATTTCCGGGTGCAGCTTGCCGTCGATAACCAGCATCGGCCCCGATTGCGTACCGAATTCGGGTCGATCGCTGACATTGGCGAGGAAATCCGCAGTGGTGCGGACTTCCCAGCTCTCGCCGCTGCCGAAGAAGACTCCGTTGGGTTCGAGGTGGAAATTGCCTTCGCCATCGGCGGTGTTGAGCGTCTTCAGTCGGTCGGAATCCTCGACATAATAGCCGATCGGATCGCCCTCCTCGTCGAACATGCCCGCGTTCATCGCAAAGGCGATCGTCTCTGCATCATGCGAACCGGCGAAGGCGGAGAGACTGCGGTAATTGCCGCCGTCGGCGGCCGAAAGGTCCGTCGCGATGCGATGGCGGGCCGGAACAGCGAGGCAATGGGTCAGCGAGGTGTTCTCGAAGATCACCGAGCGACAGGCCGATTCGACCTGGCTGGCGATGGTCGGCTCGACCTCGTCGGCGGGTGTGTCGTCTGCCGCGCCGCCATTCGAACCACCGCCGCCGATTTGCGCGCGGGCTATCGGTTCGCCCTCGGGCTGCTGCTCGCAACCCGCCAGTGAACAGGCGGCAAGCGCCAGGGTGAAGAGGCTGAACTTCACTGGCTGTCTCCATTCTCGTTCGCGATGCGAAAGGCTTCCTCGGCTGCGGCGCGCAGCGCGCCCGCCTTGGCCAGGCATTCGTTCAGCTCGTAGTCCGGATCGCTGTCGGCGGTGATCCCGGCGCCTGCCTGGACATGCATGGTGCCGTCCTTGAGCACCGCCGTGCGCAGCACGATGCAGCTGTCCAGCGAGCCGTCGGGGGCGAAATAGCCGACTCCGCCGGCATAGGGCCCGCGTGCTTCGGGTTCGAGCTCGGCGATGATTTCGCAGGCGCGCAGCTTGGGCGCGCCGCTGACGGTGCCCGCGGGAAAGCCCGCAAACAGCGCGCCCAGCGCATCCTTCGCCGGGTCGAGCCGGCCGACGACATTGCTCACGATATGCATGACATGGCTGTAGCGCTCGATGGTGAAACTGTCGGTCACGGCAACGCTGCCAGCCGCCGCGACGCGACCGACGTCGTTGCGCCCAAGATCGAGCAGCATCAAGTGTTCTGCGCGTTCCTTCGCGTCTCCCAACAGCGATTCCTCGGCGGCGCGATCGGCTTGCGAGGTCGCGCCGCGCGGCCGCGTCCCGGCGATCGGGCGGATGGTGACTTCGCCATCGCGAACCCTGACGAGGATTTCCGGGCTCGAGCCGACGACAGAAAATCCTGGAAGATCAAGGAAATAGAGAAAGGGAGAGGGGTTCACCCGACGCAGGGCGCGATAGAGTTCGATCGGCGGCAAGGGGAAAGGGCAGGTAAAGCGCTGGGCGAGCACGACCTGAAAGATATCGCCGGCGACGATATAGTCCTGCGCTTTCAAGACCATCGAGCGGTAAGCGGCGGCCTCGACCTCCGGCTTCAGCACCGCCCGTGCAGGAATGCTGGCGACCGCTGCCGACGCCGGAGCAGGTTGGGCGAGCCGCTCGAGCGTCTCGTCGATGCGGTTTTCGACCGACTCTATCCTCTCGGCGATTGTCGAATCGACATTCGACCACAGCGGCGCGACGCAGAACAGCATGTCGGTCAGATTGTCGAACACGAGTATCAGCGTCGGCCGCACGAAGATCATGTCGGGCAGACCGAGCCCGCCGCCCGAGGACCGCGGCAGATCCTCGCCCAGCGCGACGGTCTCGTAGCCGAAATAGCCGACCAGACAGGACAGCACCGGGGGAAGATCGTCGGGGACATCGATCCGGCATTCCGCGACGAGCGCGCGCAGGGCGGCGAGGGTATCGCAGCCGCAGGGCGCAAAGCTCTCGCGATCCTGTGACCAGTCGCGATTGATCTGCGCCTCGTTCCCGTCCGCGCGGAACACCAGATCGGGAGCCAGCCCGAGCAGGCTGTAGCGCCCGCGGACCTCGCCGCCTTCGACCGATTCGAGCAGGAAATCTCCGCGCTCCGGCTCGATCAGCTTGAGCGCCGCGCCGATCGGCGTCTGCGTGTCGGCAAGCACGCGGCGCCACACCAGCGCCGGACGTCCGGCGCTCAGTTCGGCTGCGGCGTGCTGAGCCCCCTGCGACCGGGTCAGCGCCGCCTCCTAGCGCTCGCCGGCCAACTGGCGACGGACCGCGTCGATGGCGGTCTCGTTGCGCTCGACCCCCATCGCTTCGCGCATCGCGATCACCAATTGATCGGCGTATTCCTGGCCCACGGTCTCGCCGAGCTGCGACTGCGCCTGCGCGATCAGCGGATCGTCGCCGGCCATCTCGCCGAGTTCGATATCGTCCAGATCGACAACGAACCAGCCAAGATTGTTGGCCGCCTCGAGCCGTTTGCTCGTCCCCTCCGCCATGCTGAACAGCAGCGCGAGCGGCGGCGGAATGCGCTGGTCGCCGCGCCGGGCGAGATCTTCGCGTGTCAGTGCGATCTGCTCGGCGGCGGGAAGACGTACGTCTTCGGCTGCAAGCGCGCTCGCCATCGTGGCGCCATCCCGCAGCCGCGCGAGCACCCGGTCCGCCGCAGCACGGGCCGCTTGCGACCCCTGCGCCAGTTTCCAGCTGGTGATCACATCCTCGCGGATCTCCGCCAGCGGCGCGGCGGCCGAAGCGGTGATGTCGGCGGTCTCGAAGATGGCAAAGGTATCCCCGCGAGCCACTTCGCCGACCTGCGGTTCGCTCTCTTCCATCTGAAACGCCGTCTCGAGAACGGGTGCGATCTCTTCCGAGATGGTCTCGCCCTGCGTTCCATAGACGCCTCCATCGGCGGTGACGGGAGGGGTGCTGCGAACGGTGAGGCCAAGGTCCTGCGCGATCGCGGTCAGCGTCTCGCCATCGTCGATCCGCTCCTCGATCTGCGCCGCGAGGTCGACCAGCGCGCGCACGCGCTTTTCCTCGCGGATGGTCGACGCCAGTTCGTCGCGGACCTGCGCGAGGCTACGGCCCGGCGTGGTCTCGACCGAGTCTACTCGCGCGACATGCCAACCGAGCGGACTGCGCGTCGGTTCGGTGATTGCCCCGCGGGCCGCGTCGAAATAGGCTTGCGCGACGGCCGGGGAAGCATCGTCGGCCACTTGCGCGCGCGACTGGGCCTCAAGCGTGGAGGTGCGGAAGCCGGCCTCCTGAGCGACCGAAGCGAACGACGCGCCAGCGGCGACGCGTTGGCGGATCGCCTGCGCCGCCTGCTGCGTCGGGACGATCAACTGGGTGAAGCTGCGTGCCTCGCTGGCAGCGTATTCAGCGCTATTCTCCCGATAACGCGCGGCGATCTCGGCATCGGTGGGCGCGATCGCATCCTCGATCTCGTCCTCGCCGAACAGCGCATAGCGAATTACGCGCCGCTCGGGACGGATGAAATCGCCGCGGTTTTCCTGGTAGTAGGCCTGCAGCTGCGCCGCACTGGGATCGCCTTCGGGGAAGAATGCGCCCGAGGGCAGGAAACCGATCGCGCCCTCGCGGCGCTCCTTGAACAGACGGGCATAGCGGGTCGCCAGGGAAAGCGGAATGGTCGCACCGAAGCTGGCCGGTACCAGCATCTGCTGCGCGAGCAGGCCCGAACCGATGTCCTGCCGGACCATGGCGTCGGTCAGCCCTTGCGCGGCAAGCGTCTGATTGTAGGCGTCCGCGCTGAAATTGCCGTCGGGGCCGCGGAATGCTCCGATCTGACGGATCTCGCTGTTGATCAGATTGTCGCCGGCCCGCAGACCAAATCGTTCGGCATAGGTCGCGATCGCATAGCGTGCGATCAGCTGATCCAGCACCTCTTCCAGTCCACCCTGCGCAATGAAAGCCGGCATCGACAACGCCGGATTGTCCTGCCGCAGCCGGTCCAGCGCGGTGCTCGCCGATTGCGCCAGTTCGGCGCTGTCGATCCGCTCGTCGCCCACCACGGCCACGCGTTCCCCGCCGGCGACGCCGCCGAACATCCCCGTATTGGCGACATCGCTGCTGGCAAATGCGAAAGCGATCAGAGCAAGGAAGGCAAAGGTGATCGCCAGGCCGAACTTCGACTTGAAGAAACTGCGGAAAAAAAGAAGCATGACAGGGAAGCTATCCGAAAGGTGCAAGGTGCAGGGCGAAACCGCCGGCTCCGGGCGGGGCCGTTGCGGTTCGCTTTATCCGCGCTGCGACCTTGCCGCAACAGGTGGCGAAGGTTTTGACGCGGAACGTCCGGTCGGCTAGCGGAGCCTCCCCGCCGAGCCCATATTGGCGGCCTACTCGAACATCACAGCAGGAAGAACGCATGGCCGAACGGCCCTACATAGTCGGAAACTGGAAGATGAACGGCACCCGCGCCATGCTTCCCGAAGCACGCGCGATCGATCGTGCCGCGCAGCGCAACATGAAAGTGGAGGTGGCGATCGCGCCGCCTTTCACGCTGATCCATGCCGTTCACCGCGAGGCCGAGCAGATCGGCGTCGGCGCGCAGGATTGCAGCTGCGATCCCGATGGCGCGCACACGGGCGATATCTCGGCGGCCATGGTGGCCGATTCGGGCGCGAAATTCGTGATTCTCGGACACAGCGAACGCCGCAGCGCGCATGGCGAAACCGATTCGCTGATCGCGAGCAAGGTTCGCTCGGCACTCGACGCCGGGCTGCGAATCATCCTGTGCTGCGGCGAAAGCGAAGCGACGCGTGATGCGGGCGAGGCCGAGAACTTCGTCCTCGATCAGCTCCGTAGCAGCCTTCCCGATACCGACAATGCCGGCGAGAAGGTCACCGTCGCCTACGAACCGATCTGGGCGATCGGCACCGGCAAGACCGCGGGTCTCGAGGATATCAGCGCGATGCACGGCGCGATCCGCGCCTTGCTGGTCGAGACTTATGGCGAGGAAGCCGGCACAGCGGTGCGTATCCTCTATGGCGGATCGGTGAAGCCCGAGAACGCCCGCGAGATCCTGGCGCTCAGCGATGTCGACGGAGCGCTGGTAGGCGGGGCGAGCCTGTCCGCGGAGAGCTTCCTGGGTATCGCGGTGGCCGCCTCGGAAACCGAAGAGGCCTAAAAACCGCCGCTCCCCCGGCGCGGTCTTGTCGCGGCGCGCGGCTGCGCCTAGATGCGCGGTGCAGATCCTGATACGGAATTTCCATGTTTCTCTTCCTGACCATCCTACAGGCGATCGTCGCCGCAGCCCTCGTCGGTGTCATCCTGATGCAGCGTTCGGAAGGCGGCGGCCTCGGCATCGGCGGCAGCCCGACCGGAATGCTCAGCGCCCGCGGGGCGGCCGATTTCCTGACCCGCTCGACCCGCTGGCTCGCGGTGCTGTTCGTGGCGCTTTCTATCGCGCTGGCCGCAGTCGCCGCCAGCAGCGGCGGCGCGGACACGCTGGAAACGACGCTCGACCGTGATGTTGCGCCGATCGAGCGTAGCGATCCCCTCGGTAGCGATCCTCTGGGTAGCGATCCTCTGGGCGGTGCTCCGGCTCCGGTGGCCGATCCGGTAGCCCCGGCCCAGCCGATCGAGCCCGCGACCGACCCGCTCGCGCAATAAGGGTTCGTCGGCGCGCATAGTTCTGTGGATTGAACGCGTCGAAGCGCGTTCGCTCTTCCGAATGCGCTTGCGCCGACTCCCGATGCAGGACTAACAGCCACCTCCCATGGCGCGGTACATTTTCATCACCGGCGGCGTGGTCTCCTCGCTCGGCAAAGGTCTTATGGCGGCTTCGCTCGCAGCTCTGCTGCAGGCGCGTGGCTACAAGGTCCGGATTCGCAAGTTCGACCCCTATCTGAACGTCGATCCGGGGACGATGAGCCCCTATCAGCACGGCGAAGTCTATGTGACCGACGACGGGGCCGAGACCGATCTCGACCTCGGCCATTACGAGCGCTTTACCGGCGTTTCCGCACACCAGTCGGACAATGTCACCTCGGGTCGGATCTACCAGCAGATCATCACTCGCGAGCGCCGCGGCGACTATCTCGGCGCCACCGTGCAGGTGATCCCGCATGTCACCGATGCCATCAAGCAATTCGCGCTGGCTGATCAGGGCGATCACGATTTCATCCTGTGCGAGATCGGCGGGACCGTCGGCGATATCGAGAGCCTTCCGTTCATGGAGGCGATCCGTCAGATGCGGAACGGGCTCGAGCCGCTGCAGACGCTTTCGATCCACGTCACGCTGGTGCCCTATATCGCCGCCGCAGGCGAGCTGAAGACCAAGCCCACGCAACACTCGGTCCGCGAGCTGGCGAGCCTTGGCATCAAGCCAGACATGCTGCTGTGCCGCGCCGAGCGCCCCATTCCCGAGAGCGACCGCCGCAAGATCGCGCAATTCTGCAACGTTCGCGCCGAAGCGGTCATCCCGGCGCTCGATGCGCCATCGATCTATTCGGTGCCGCTGCAATATCACGGCGAGGGGCTCGATCGCGAAGTGCTGCGCGGGTTCGGCATCACCGATGCCCCCGAGCCCGATCTGTCGCGCTGGTACGATGTGGTCGATCGCTATTCCAATCCCGAGGGCGAGGTCACGATCGGCGTGGTCGGCAAATATGTCGGCCTGCCCGACGCCTACAAATCGCTCAACGAAGCCCTGGTCCATGGCGGCATGGCGCATCGCGTGAAGGTCAACATCCGCTGGATCGATGCCGAGGTGTTCGAGCAGGACGATGGCGACATCGCCGCCCAGCTCGAACCGCTGCACGCCATTCTGGTGCCCGGCGGGTTCGGCGAGCGCGGGTCTGAGGGCAAGATCGCCGCCGTGCGCTTCGCGCGGCAGCGCAAGGTGCCGTTCTTCGGCATCTGCCTCGGCATGCAGATGGCGTGTATCGAAGGTGCGCGCGAGGCCGGCTTCGCCGCCGCCTCCTCCACCGAATTCGGCGCCACAGGGGAGCCGGTGGTCGGGATCATCACGGAATGGATGAGCGAAGCGGGCCTGCAAAAGCGTGCCGAAGACGGCGACCTGGGAGGCACCATGCGGCTGGGCGCTTACGACGCGGCGCTGACCGGCAACAGCCATGTCTCGCGGATTTATCATGGCGCCCGGACGATTTCGGAACGGCATCGCCACCGCTACGAGGTCAACAGCGCCTACATCGAACCGTTGGAAAAACAGGGTCTGGTATTCTCCGGAATGTCGCCCGACGGGCTGCTGCCCGAGATCGTCGAACGACCCGATCATCCGTGGTTCGTCGGGGTGCAATTCCATCCCGAGTTGAAGTCGAAACCCTTCGATCCGCATCCGCTGTTTTCCGGATTCGTAGGCGCGGCGCTCGAACAGGCGCGATTGGTCTGAGTTTTTTGCTGCCGAGCGGTGGGACCGCTTCGGTTCTAACGTTCTGAAAAGCGGCGCAATACGGATCAGCTTGGCATCGACCGAGTGGTCCGCGATGGCAGCGAGCCTCCATCAGCCCTTTATCTTTTGACATAGTTGTTGCAAAGATCGCGTCCGCAATGCCTGCGGCATCGCGAACGGCTTATTGTGCGACAGATTGTTGCGCGAACGGGGCTTGCTTCGACGTTGGTTGTCTTCTGCGACCCGGACGATCGACATCGGGGCTTGGCGGCGTCATGCGTCGCGGGGGCGGAGCGCAAGCTCCGCCCCCTATTCGTTTCAGGTCGTTACTGCTGGGTAAGGGAGGGGAATCACGCCGCTGCGGCGCTGTCCTCCTCGTCATCCTTCACCACCTCCAGCGCGGCCTTGCCGCCGATGGCGATCTTCTTGGGCTTCATCGCCTCGGGCACTTCGCGCACCAGATCGATGGTCAACATCCCGTCGGCGAGGTCGGCGTTCGCGACCCGGACGAAATCGGCCAGTTCGAAGCGGCGCTCGAACCCGCGGTTGGCGATGCCGACATGCAGCATCTCGCCATCGGGCTGGTCGTCGCGTTTACGGCCCTGAACGGTCAGCAGGTTCTGCTGCGCGACGATGTCGAGATCGGCATTCCGGAAGCCAGCCACCGCCAGCGTGATGCGATAGGAGTCCTCGTCGCGCCGCTCGATGTTGAAGGGAGGGTAGTTCTCGCTCGAACTGTTGCGCGCCTGGCTTTCGAGCAGATCGAAAAGCCGGTCGAAGCCCACGGTCGAGCGGCGATAGGGGGTAAGATCGATACGGTTCATAGAAACAAATCCTCTTCTGAGCAATTTGATACACTGAGGGAACCCGCACTCGGCGGCGCTCCCGCGATCGTCCATCGCGCCCTTGTGGGCCACGCCGGACGGTATCGAGATAGGTGGGTGCAGAGCCTTGTCAAGACAGCTATGCAGACCGCCAAAGTCAATTTGTTCGAAGGGTTTTCATGTCCACTCCCCCCGTCACGATCTACACCAAGTTCAGCTGCGGCTTCTGCTCGCGCGCCAAGCGCCTGCTCGACGAAAAGGGCGTCGAATACACCGAGCACGACATAACCATGGGCGGTCCGATGCGCGACGAAATGCAGGCGCGGGCTCCGGGTGCGCGGACCGTGCCGCAAATCTTCATCGGCGACACCCACGTAGGCGGATCGGACGATCTGGCTTCGCTTGAGCGCACGGGAAAGCTCGACGCGTTGCTCGCCGGGTGAACGCTTTCGGATGATCCGGATTGCCATCCTCCAGATGACCGCCGGGATCGACCCGGAGGTCAACTTCTCTGCCATCCGGGATGCCGCCCACGAGGCGCGCCGGGCGGGCGCAGAGGTGCTCTTTACACCGGAAATGTCGCTGCTTTTGGACAAGGACCGACAGCGTGCCGCCGAGCATGTCGTGCTTCATGAAGAGTCCAGATACGTTCCTCTGCTCAGGAATCTCGCCGAAGATTGCAAATTGCACATTGCGCTGGGCTCGATGGCCGTCGCTCTTCCCGATGGACGCTGGGCCAATCGCTCGATGCTGTTCCGGCCCGGCGGCGAGGAACCGGCGTGCTACGACAAGATCCATATGTTCGATGTCGACCTTGCGAGTGGCGAGAGCTGGCGTGAATCCAATGCCTATCGTGCGGGCGAGGACGTCGCCGTCGAAGAAATGACGATCGTCCGGAAAACAACCGATGGCGAGGAAGAGCAAACGCTCAAGCTCGGCATGACCATCTGTTACGACATCCGGTTCCCTGACTTGTTCGATGCTCTTGGTCGAAAGGGCTGCGACGTGATCGCTATTCCTGCTGCTTTCACCGTCCCCACCGGCGAAGCGCATTGGCACGTCCTCCAGCGGGCGCGAGCAATCGAGGCGAGCGCCTATGTCGTCGCCGCGGCGCAGGTCGGTGATCACGAAGACGGCCGCCGCACCTATGGCCATAGTCTGGTGGTCGATCCCTGGGGCGAGGTGGTGCTGGACATGGGCGGCGAAAAACCAGGACTGGGCTTCGCCGATATCGACCTCGACCGCATTGCGGAGGTACGCCAGCAGGTGCCGAGCCTTGCGAATCGGCGCGAAATCGCCAACTAGCGCGCCTCCATGATCGTTTACGACCTCCATTGCGCGCACGGCCACCGCTTCGAAGGCTGGTTCGGCTCATCCTCCGATTTCGCCGAGCAACACGGCAGCGGGCTGGTCCAATGCCCCGAATGCGGTTCGCAGGACGTCGGCAAGGCGCCGATGGCGCCCGCAGTTCCTGCCAAGGGCAATCAACGGACAGGCGACGCCGTGAGGAAGCCCGTCAAGGCGGTCACCAATGGCGAGATCCCCTCCGAGGTGCGCCAGGCGATGCGCGCGCTCGCCGAAGCGCAGGCCAAGGCGCTGCGCAAGAGCACCTATGTCGGCGACGGTTTCGCCGAAGAATCGCGGGCGATGCATTACGGCGAGAAGCAGGTGGAGGCGATCCATGGCAAAGCCACCGTACGCGAAGCCAAGGAACTGATCGAAGAAGGGATATCAGTGGCCCCGCTGCCGTTCCCGATCGCGGAAGCCGACGAACTCAACTGATCCGCCGCCGATGGGTAGAGCGGACACCCGTTGTCAGCCGTACGAGGCTCGCTTATTGGCGAAGCGGACGCGCCCGTAGCTCAGCAGGATAGAGCATCGGATTCCTAATCCGGGGGCCGGAGGTTCGAATCCTCTCGGGCGCACCATTTTCCCTTTGACTGAGGATCGAACCCGGGGCGCCTTCGGGCTCAATAGCGGGCGCAACACGCCGCTCGTCTCCCTCTTCGCACAAACCGCCTATTGGGCGATACTCGCGCTCGGTTATGGCTAGGAAGTCGCTGCGGAGCGCTTTTCGGGCAAGGGAATATGGTCGCATCGGAGCGCAGCATTCTCCCGACCGTGCGGCGCCCATTCGCCGGCTGCGTCTTTATCGCTCATTCCGCCCGTAAATCCGCCACGACACCAACGAAATCGCTACGATTCCCAGACAGGAACAGAAGACATAGAGCGCGGTGCCGGTCCAGCCGTAGACATCGTAGATCGCGGTACCGGCGATGCTGCCGATCGCGCCGCCGATGAACATCATCACGATATAAATCGTGGTCAGCCGCGTGCGCAGGCCAGGGGCGAGCGAGAGGAAGGTCATCCGGCTGGTCACGTCGATGGCAGGGCCGACCAGATTGCCGAAGAAGATCGGGATCATCAGCAGATAGAGATTGTCGCCGAAGGGGATCAGGAGTGCGATCCCCGCAGTCTGGACCAGCGAGAAGTAGAACCGGGCGCGGCGTGGGCCGAACCTGTCGGCAAGCGTCCCCAGTCGCGGGGTCGAGAGGATGCTGATCGCGGCGAACCCGGCCAGATAGCCGACCACGTCGGTGCCATAGCCCATCTCGGGCGAGGTGAGGTGCAGCGCCAGCCCCAGCCACAGTGCGATGAATTGGGCAAACCCGATCCCCTGGATCATTCCGGACAGCAGGATTTCGCGATGCGCGCGCAGCAGCGGGAAGACCGACATCACCAGCGCGAAATAATTGCCCGGCGGCTTGTCGCGCTTGGCTTCGAGTTGCGGCATGATCCGCGGCAGCGCGAGCGCGATAGCGATCATCGCGGCGCTGGCGATCCAGTAGACCGCGCGCCAGCTGAGATATTCCGCGACGACGCCGGCCCCGACGCGGGCGATCAGGATGCCGAAGATCACTCCGGCGGTGAGCGTCGCGGTGACATGGCCGAGCCTCTCGGGGGCCACGCGCTTGGAGGCGTAGGCGGGCAGCAGATAGGGTGCGATGGTGAAGAAGCCGAGCAGCGTCGATCCCGCCGTGAACAGCGCGAAATCGCGCGCCAGCGTCATCATTCCCAGCCCGATGCACTGCCCGACGGTGAAAACCACCGTCAACCGCCGGTTGGAGAAGCGGTCGCCCAAGGGCAGCAATAGGAAAATGCCGACTGCCAGCGCCAGCTGGTTCAAGGCCGGCACCAGTCCGATGGTCGAAGCGCTCACCCCGAAGCCGTCGGCCACTTCGCCGATGATCGGGTGGATGTAATAGGCATTTGCGGTAACCACCGCCGCCGCGAGCGCGAGCAGCAGCTCCTGTCGCCGGGTCAGATATTCGGGATTGCTCAAGAGGACCGCCCGCCGAGGTTACGCAGTAACGCCATGAATATCCCTTCTGCGGAAACCCGATCTTCGGGCGGTCAGGCTTCGGCGCCAGGATTTCGGCCCAGCGGGACCCGCTCCTTGAAGGTATGCGTGACATAGGGGAAGGGGATTTCGATCTCCGCCGCGTCCAACCCCGCCTTGATCGCGCGCACGACCTTGTCCTTGCTTTCCCAACCGGCGCGGGGCGTCGAGCCGGCCCACCAGCGGACCAGGAAATCGACCGAGCTCGAATTGAATTCCTGCGCGAAGATATCGAGCCCCATGTCTATATCCACACCCCCGACCGCCTCCACCGAGCGGCGGATGACGTCGGCGGCATGATCCAGATTGGTGTCGTAGGACACGCCGACCACGATCTCGTGGCGACGCTTGAGTTCATCGGTGAGAATCTCGACCGGGTTCTTGAAGATCATGGAATTGGGAACGATGGTCAGTTCGCCCGACAGGCGGCGGACGTGGGTTTCGCGCAAGGTGATCCGCTCGACCTTGCCGACAATGCCCTCGCATTCGATCACGTCCCCGATCCGCATCTTCTCGCGCAGCATGATCAGCACGCCGGCGAGGAAGTTCTCGAAGATATCCTGAAACGCGAAGCCGATCGCGACCGCACCGATTCCGAGCCCGGCAATCAGGCTCGCCGGGGTGAGGGTGGGCATCACCACGATCGCGGCAATCATGATTCCGATCAGCCAGATACCCAGCTTGACCAGCGTGTCGATCAACGACTTGAGGCTGGGACGGATTTCGGTCCGGCCAACCAGCATATCGGCAATTTTCGCTGCGAAGCGCGCCAGAATCCAGGTGACGAGCAGGACGAGCAGCGCGATCGCGATGCTGGGCAACGCGGCGACGAAGCCCGTGGCCATTGCCTGTACCTGCTCACGCAGCGTTGCGATGTAGCTCACGATGAAACCTCCCTGTGGGCGCCAACGTGAGGTTCGCCCGGAGGTTCCGGTATAGCAAAAGTTAGGGAGCGGTTCGCCCGGTTTGGGCGATCACCGCTTCCCGTGTTCCTTGCGCGCGATCTCGTGCAGCCACGCTGCGTGCTGCGGCGCGGTCTTGGTCTCGCTCCACTCCTCGAGCATCGGCATGGCGACGCGCTTCAGCTCGGCATATTGCTCGTCGGTGCCGATGTCGGTCGCCAGTTCGACGCGATGGCCGTTGGGATCGAAGAAATAGATCGATTTGAAGATGCCGTGATGCGTGGGGCCGAGTACTTCGATGCCGAGGCTCTCGACATGCGCCTTGGCCGCGAGCAATTCGTCTTCGCTGTGCACCCGGAAGGCAAGATGCTGTACCCAGGCGGGGGTATTCTCGTCGCGGCCCATGTCCTTCTGCTTGGGCAGCTCGAAGAAGGCGAGGATGTTGTCGTTACCCGCATCGAGGAAGACATGCATGTAGGGATCGTATTCCCCGGTCGAGGGGACATGGTCCTCCGAAAAGGCGCTGACATAATCCATACCGAGCACCTTCTCATACCATTCCACCGTCTCCCTGGCGTCCTTGCAGCGATAGGCGGCGTGGTGAACGCCGCCGAGACGGATGGGATGGGGAGTCTGTTCGGTCATGACCGGTTCCGTTCTGTTCTAGAGGGGATCTATTGCGCGGGTTCCGTTTCGCGGTCCTCGAGCTTGAGCGAGCCGCGCTTGATCTGGTCGCGTTCCATGCTCTCGAACAGCGCCTTGAAATTGCCCTCGCCGAAGCCTTCGTCGCCCTTGCGCTGGATGAATTCGAAAAACACCGGCCCGACCTGCGCCTCGGCGAAGATCTGCAGCAGCAGCCGCGGGCTGCCGCCTGAGCCATCTTCATTCTGGGTGGTGCCGTCGAGCAGGATGCCGCGCATCTTGAGCGCGTCGGCATCCTCGCCGTGATCGGGCAGGCGCTCGTCGAGCATCTCGTAATAGGTTTCGGGCGGCGCGGTCATGAAGGGGACGCCGAACTCCTTGAGCTTGTCCCATGCGGTGACGAGATCGTCGCAGATCAGAGCGATGTGCTGGATGCCTTCGCCGTTGAATTCCTTGAGGAACTCCTCGATCTGACCTTTGCCACCTTCGCCTTCTTCGTTGAGAGGGATGCGAATCTTCCCGTCCGGCGCAGTGAGCGCCTTGGAGGTGAGGCCGGTGTATTCGCCCTTGATGTCGAAAAACCGGATTTCGCGGAAGTTGAACAGCGTCTCGTAGTAATCGGCCCAATAGGCCATGCGACCATTGTAGACATTGTGCGTAAGGTGATCGATGACGTTGAAACCCGCGCCTTCGGGATGGCGATCGACGCCCTCGACATACTCGAAGTCGATGTCGTAGATCGAAAGGCCCTGGCCGTCTTCATCCTCGTAGCGATCGATCAGATAGACGATCGCGCCGCCAATGCCGCGTATCGCCGGAATGCGCAGTTCCATCGGACCCGTCTCGAGGCTCACCGGTTCGGCACCGCGTTCGAGCAGTTCGGCATAGGCCTTGGCCGCGTTCTTGACCCGGAAGCCCATCCCGCAGGCCGACGCGCCGTGTTCACGCGCAAAATACCAGGCAGCCGATCGCGGTTCGTAGTTGGCGATCAGATTGATCGAGCCCTGCCGCCACAAATCGACATCCTTGGAGCGGTGCGAAGCCACACGGCTGAAACCCATCGCTTCGAACACTGGCTCCAGCTGACCCTTTTCGGGAGCGCAGAACTCGACGAATTCGAAGCCGTCGAGGCCGATGGGATTTTCGAAAAGATCGGGCATGGGCGGTCCTCTTATCGCGCTACTAGTTGCAACGGTAACTACATAAGCGCGCGGCTCGTGTCAAGTTTGCTACGGCTGGGCAGGAAGCTTGGTTCCGCTCATCGCCGCCTCATCGCCAGCTCGACGGCGACTGCATCTAGGCGACGGTCGCCTTTTGCGCTTGCGCGCTCCGGCCAAGTGTGATTCTGGTGGCTTATGAAGCGCACAGGTGGAAAATTCGGCATTCGCAGGGAGCGCGGCGTACAGTCGCTGGCTCTTGGCGTGCTACTGGTGATGGGCGGGCTCGCCATCGCCGGGCCTTCCGGTCTGCTCTCCTGGAGCGAAAACTTGCGCCTGCTCGATCAGCGGCAGGAGCACCTTGCCGCGCTGACCAAGGAACGCGACGCGCTCCGCAACCGGGTCGTGCTGCTCGACCCCGATAGCGCCGATCCCGACATGGTCGGCGAACTGCTCCGCAGCCAGCTCAATGTGGTCCATCCCGACGAGGTGGTCGTCCGCCTCGACGAAGAAGGCCTACGCTAACCACCCCTGACGTTACGGTTTCGCACGGACCAAGCTGCGCCCCGTTGCGCGCGCCACGACCATGCGCCTATAGGCCACGCGACCCGGCCCGGGGTTTCGACAGAACTCCGGGCGATCGACGGGACCAGGATGATCGAAGGACACCGGACTTGGCCAAGACTCCCGCCAGCGCGACGAAATCTCCGAAAAGCGACCCGAAGAAGCGGAGCGAGTCGCCCGACGACTTCGCGCTGCACAGCCTGCAGGACGAGCACGAGAAGCAGAAGCGCTTTGATGCCAGCCCCGAACAGATGCTCGCCTTCTACGAGCAGATGCTGCTGATCCGCCGCTTCGAAGAGCGCGCCGGCCAGCTTTACGGCCTCGGCCTGATCGGCGGGTTCTGTCACCTTTATATCGGTCAGGAGGCGGTTGCGATCGGGCTCCAGTCCGCGCTCGACAACGACAAGGACAGCGTCATCACCGGCTACCGCGATCATGGTCACATGCTCGCATACGGGATCGATCCCAAGGTTATCATGGCCGAACTCACCGGACGCCAGGCGGGAATCTCCAAAGGCAAGGGCGGCTCGATGCACATGTTCAGCACCGAGCATAAATTCTACGGCGGTCACGGCATCGTCGGCGCCCAGGTGGCGCTGGGCGGGGGATTGGCGCTCGCGCATCAGTACAATGACGACGGCGGACTGTGCCTCGCCTATTTCGGCGATGGTGCAGCGAACCAGGGCCAGGTCTACGAGACGATGAACATGGCGTCGCTGTGGAAGCTGCCGATCGTCTTCGTGGTCGAGAACAACCAGTATGCCATGGGCACCGCGGTCGGGCGCTCCAGCGCGGAAACCGAATTCTATCGCCGCGGTACCGCCTTCCGGATCCCGGGCATGTTCGTCAACGGGATGGATGTGCTCGAGGTGCGCGGCGCAGCCGAGGTAGCGTTCAGGCACGTCCGCGAGGGCAAGGGTCCGGTGCTGATCGAGTGCAACACCTATCGCTATCGCGGCCATTCGATGTCCGATCCGGCCAAATACCGGACCCGCGAGGAAGTGCAGGATTTCCGCGACACCAAGGACCCGATCGAGGGGCTGAAGAAGACCCTGCTCGAGAATGGCAAGACCGAGGACGAATTGAAGGCGATCGACAAGGCTATCCGCAGCACCGTTTCCGAAGCCGCGGATTTCGCCGAGAACTCCCCCGAGCCCCAGGCGGCCGAGCTCTACACCGATGTGCTGGTAGGGGAGTATTGAGCCATGGCTATCGAACTCAAGATGCCCGCGCT
>JAHJPT010000131.1 GCA_018819685.1 Alphaproteobacteria bacterium | reverse complement strand
CGCCGCGCTGATCGCGCGCGAAGCGGGCGCCGCGACCACCGATGCCTTCGGGCGCAAGCTCGACTACAACAAGCGCGATCCGCGCGCCTTCGGGGTGATCGCCTCCGCGCCGGGCATCCACGGAGCTGCCGTGGAGCGACTGGCAGGGCGCGCTGCCACGATCGGTCGGAAAAACGCCTAGCTCACCGAGCTGGGGACAAGAGGCCAGGCCCGTGCGAGCAAAGGACGTGCGGGCAAAGGAAAGGGGCCGATCCTGCGACCGGCCCCTTCCGTTTTTCGTTCCGTCCTCGAGAACGGAGCGGGAATTACATCCCTTGCGCGGCCTGCGCCTCGCGGACGTCCTGCTGATCGAACGGGATGATCTTGATCTCGACCCGGCGGTTGAGAGCGCGGCCCTGTTCGGTCGCATTGTCGCCGACGAAATAGCGCGGATCCTCGCCGAAGCCCTGCGAGCGGATTCGCGAGGCGGCGACGCCGCGGCTGGTCAGATAGCTCGCCACCGCCTGGGCACGCTGCTCCGAAAGCCGCTGGTTGAACGAATCGGACCCGGTCGAATCGGTATAGCCGTAAACGTCGATCAGGCTGTTGGGATATTGCGTCAGGCTCTGCGCCACCCGGTCGAGCGTGTTCCGGAAGGTCTGGTTGATGGTGTAGCTGCCGGTCTGGAAGGTGACGCCGTCGGGCAGGTTGACGAGGATCGCCTCGCCGCCGTCGACCTGGCTTACATCGACCCCGGTGCCCGCGGTCGCTTCCTCGAGCTCCTTGATCTGCTGGTCCATGCGGTAGCCGACATAGCCGCCCGCCGCACCGCCGCCGACCGCGCCGATGATGCGTCCGGTCTTGCCGCCGATCACCCCGCCGAGCAGACCGCCCAGCAGCGCGCCGCCGCCGGTGCCCAGCACGGTGCGCGAGATTTTCTGTTCGCCGGTGTTGGGATCGGTGACGCAGGCCGAAACGCCGAGCAGCGAGACGGAAGCCAGCGTGGCGACAAAAATTTTGGATCTTTTCATGGAAACTTGGTCCTTCTTCAGCGGAGCCCCGGTTCGGAAAGTCGAAACCGGATCGACCCAGCATTGGGATATTTGATCAGCGCGCCCACTCCGCGCCTGCTCCTCCCAACTCGCGAGCGCTCTTGGCGTTCCGCGCTGCCTATCCCGATGCCGCAAGGCTGGCGTGGCCGCGCAATTGTGCTAGCGCTGCGCCGGTGACACCCTTTCCCTGGTCCGACCTGCTCATCATCGCGGGGCTCATCCTGCTCAACGGCGTCTTCGCGATGTCCGAACTGGCGATCGTTTCCGCCCGCACCGCGCGGCTGCGCGGCGCCGCCCAGAAAGGCACGCCCGGCGCCCGCACCGCGCTGCGGCTGGCGTCCGATCCGGGCAAGTTCCTCTCCACGGTGCAGATCGGGATCACGCTGATCGGGATCATCGCGGGTGCCTATTCGGGCGCCAGCCTGGGCGGACCGGTGGGCGAGCGGCTGGCGGCGCTGGGGCTGCCCGCGGGCTGGGCCGAAGAAGCCGGCTTCGCGCTGGTGATCGCGCTGACGACCTATTTCAGCCTGGTTATCGGCGAACTCGTCCCCAAGCAGGTCGCGCTGCGGCTGGCGGTGCCGATCGCGCTGGTGATGGCGCGGCCGATGGCGATCCTTTCGCGGGTCGCCGCGCCGCTGGTGTGGCTGCTCGACGCCTCCTCCGCGGTATTGCTGCGGCTGCTGCGGGTTCGCGCTTCGGGTCAACCCGCGGTGACCGCCGAAGAGCTGCACATGCTGTTTGCCGATGCCACGCGCTCGGGTGTAATCGAGCACGCGCAGCACCAGATGCTGCAGAGCGTGGTGCGGCTGGCGGAGCGTCCGGTGCGCGAGGTGATGACCCCGCGCAACCAGCTCGACTGGATCGATGCCGATGCAGATACCGACCGGATCCGCGCCGCGATCGAGGCGAGCTCGCATTCGTGCCTGCCGGTTGCGGAAGGCTCGCCCGACAAGGTGGTGGGGCTGGTCAAGGTGCGCGAGGTGCTGGCGCTGATGGTGGCGGGCGAACCGGTCGATCTGCGCGCACTCATGAAGAAGGCCGAGGTCGTCCCCGATCAGCTCGACGCGGTCGATGCGCTGCGCGTGCTCCAGCAGGCTGATATCGCGATGGCGATGGTCCACGATGAATACGGCCATCTCGACGGCATCGTCACCCCGGTCGACGTGCTGACCGCGCTGGTCGGCGATTTCGCCAGCGACCAGGAACATGGCGAGGCGCCCGCGGTGATCGAGCGCGAGGACGGCTCGCTGCTGGTCTCGGGCTCGCTGTCGGCGGATGCACTCGGCGACCGGTTGGGCCTGGATTACGACGAGGACCGCGAATTCGCGACCGCGGCGGGCTTCGTCCTCTCGGTGCTGCGCAAGCTGCCCGAGGAGGGCGAGTATTTCAGCGAGCAGGGCTGGCGGTTCGAGGTCGTCGACATGGATGGCCGCCGGATCGACAAGCTGCTGGTGGCGCGCGAAGGCCCCGAGCCCGCGCGCGAGGACCCCTGCGAAGACTAAGGCTTCAGCCCGGGATCACCGCCTGCGCGCTGGCGCCAGCGCCCGAGGGAGCGGCGATGATGTCGCGGGTGACGCGGCCCTTGGCGACGGTGTTGGTCTCGGGATCGCCCACCGAGGAGCGGATGCCGGGAGCCGCGGCGCCGGCGCGATCGAGGGCGCTGGTTTCGACCGCGCTGCGCTGCGCCGGGCCGCCGAACAATGCCTCGAGCGTCTGCTGCGACGCGGTCCCTTCGGCGGGACGCGGGGCGCCCGGAGCGGGGGGAACGAGGTTGAAGTCGGGCGGCACCACCAGCGGCGCCTGGCGCTGGACCGCGAATTCGTCGGGCCGCTCGCGATCGAGGAAGCCGCCGCCGGCGCATGCGGACAGCATGGTCGCCGAGAGGGCGAGCAGGGCGAGGGTGTGGTGCTTGGTCATGAAGTCTTCTCCGCGGCGGAAGGCGCCGTTTCATTCATCAGATCGTCGGCCTTGTCGCGGATCAAAAAGGCGCGGGCAAGGATAATCACCACCCCGATCGTGATCGCGGCATCGGCGACGTTGAAGATCAGGAAGGGCCGGAACTCGCCGAAATGCAGATCG
>JAHJPT010000130.1 GCA_018819685.1 Alphaproteobacteria bacterium | reverse complement strand
CTGATCGAAACGCCGGTAGCGCTGGTCAGCACCAGTCCCGAGCGCGACGACACCATCCTGATGCGCGATCCGTTCGAGGATTGATGCGCCCGGCGTTGAGCAGCGGTTAAGTGGGCGGCGTTATGGCTGGAATCATGCGCAGCTTGCTTGTCCTGGTATGGGTTTTCTCGATCGGTTTGGGCGGCGGCCCATCCATCCGCGCCGAGACACTTCCGACTGTCGATTTCGTGCTGGTCGACAAATCGGAACGCAGTCTGTGGGTCTATTCGCAGGGCAAGGTGGTTCACCGCATGACCGGCCTGCGATTCGGCGATGCGCCGCAGGGGCACAAGCGGTTCGAAGGCGACGAGCGCACCCCCGAAGGGCGCTACACGATCGATTATGGCAATCCGCAGTCGCGTTATTTTCTGAGCCTGCGGATATCCTATCCCAACGCCGTGGACCGAGCCTTCGCCAAGGCGCAGGGGCGCTCGCCTGGCGGCGATATCTTCATCCACGGCCAGCCCAACGGTCTGCCCGACGACCAGCGTGTCGCCGGCGATTGGACCGATGGCTGCATCGCTTTGTCCAATGCGGAGATCGAATTGCTGTGGCAGATAGTCCCCGACGGCACTCCGATCGAGATTCGCCCCTGACAGATCGGGCCAATAGCTCCATTCTTGACTAATTCCCGTTCTGTTCTACTCCTGTTCACGGAAAACAGGAGCGATTCGCATGGCCCAACTTGCCTATCTCCACGAAGGTGTCGAACCGGTGCGAACGGAGGGCGATGCGGTTTTCGCGCTCACGCTGTCGTTGTTCGGCGAAGATCAGCGTCGGATCTCTCACCTCGCCGAGGATGCCCGCGCCGCCGGTCTGGCCGTGGGCAAGCCGCGCCCGCTCGAGTCTCTGCTCGAAGGATCGGGCGGGGTGCTGGGCGATGTGGTGGTTGCCGACTGTCCGCAGGTCGACGCCGGCAAGCTGGCGGCGCTGATCCGGCTGGACGAGCGGGTGGCACGTGCCGGTGCGCGGCTGATCGTGGCGACTTCCGCCGAGGCGCTGGACGATGTGTTCGGCTGTCTCGAACGCTCGGGCCCGCAGATCCTGATCGGCGCGCAGCGCGCCGAGGGGCTGGTGGCGATGGGCGCCGCACTGGCCCAATTGCCCGGTCGCCGCCTGCGCGAAGACGACGGCGAGGAGCGGATGCTGCTGCTGCGGCTGACCGAGCAGGTGGTGCGGATCGCCGAGAAGCTCGACAGGCTGACTCCGGGAGCGGACGGGGGTGCGCTGCGCGCGCCGGACCGGCCATTCCGTCCGGCCGAAGAAGATCGCGAGTTTTTGCGCCGTCCGCGCCCGCCGCTGCCCGATCCGCGGCTGATCAAGCAGATCGTGCGCGACCGTCGACTGCGGAGCAAATATTTTGCCGAGGAGCTGTTCGCCGATCCGGCATGGGACATCCTGCTCGATCTAACCATGGCGCGCGCCGAACATCGCCGCGTGTCGGTCTCCTCACTATGCATCGCCGCGGGCGTTCCGCCGACTACCGCGCTGCGCTGGGTGGCGCAGATGGTCGAGAGCGGATTGCTCGAGCGCATGCAGGATCAGGAGGACAAGCGCCGCGCCTTCATCGCGCTGAGCGATCGAAGCGCCGATGCGATGGCGTGCTATTTCGCCGAGATCGAGTCCAGCCGCGCCAGTCCGATCTGAACGCTGCGAATCAGGATTCGGAGCGACGCAGCACGATCGTCAGCCCGTCCTCGGCTGGGTCGCACGGCAAAGCCATTCGCCGCGCATCGGCGCGGGCGCGGATCAGGATCGCTTCGGCGATGCCGGGATCGTGCAGAACGGTGTCGGCCATACCCAGCAGCCGCGCCTGCCGCAGCGTCAGATCGTCGGGATCGTCGCCGGTGAGTTCGATCTCAATGGTCTGCGACCTGAGCGGCTCGGCCCCATCCGCCAGCCAGTCGGCGATCCGCCCGGCGCTGTCGCTTGCCAGCGGATCGAGCGGACCGTGTTCGGACAGCGCGGCATCGATGGCGCGGCGGCGCTCGTCTCCATCGGGCCAGCGTCTGCGGATTCGGTCCCTTGCTTCCGACAAGCCGCTCGCCAGCGCACCGAGACCCGTTGGCAGCAGCCGCTCCAGCCGCAGCCGCAAATGCTTCGCCAAACCTGCCGAAGCCCCGCCGGTGCCCACCGCGATCAGCACCGGCTCGCGATCGAGCACGCTGGGGAGGGTGAAATCGCACAGTTCGGGCCGGTCGGCGACATTGACGAGCAGGCCGAGCCGCTTGAGCCGCAGCGCCGCCGCCTCGGCCGCGCGGCCATCCTCCAGCGCCACGAAACCGAGCCGCGCGTGATGCGCCTCCGCCTCGCTGCACACCTCGCCCCCGGCGCGCTCGACCAGCCGCCGCTTGGCTTCCGCCATCGCACCGCTGCCCACCAGCACCACGCGCGTGCCCGCGATGCGGTGGAAGAGCGGCAGGCTGTTCATGCCAGCCAGTCGGGCATGCGCTCGGCATCCATGATCGCGCTGGGCGCGATCCGGTCGGCGACCACGGCGAAGCGGTCGCCATCGACCAGCACCTCGGCGACGAAGCCGCGCGAATTGTAGGACGACGCCATGGTCGCGCCATAGGCGCCCGCGGTGCGGAATACCGCCAGCTGGCCGGCGCCGAGCGCATCGCATTCGCGGTCCATCGCGAAAGTGTCGCCGGTTTCGCAGATCGGGCCGACGATATGCGCGGTCATCCGCTCGCCGCTCGGCTCGACCGCCTCGAAATCGTGCCAGGCGCCGTAGAGAGCGGGGCGAGCGAGGTCGTTCATCGCCGCATCGACCACCAGGAAGGGGTGGGTCAGCCCGCGCTTG
>JAHJPT010000129.1 GCA_018819685.1 Alphaproteobacteria bacterium | reverse complement strand
AGCTTGCGATAGGTGACGAAGGAATAGGCCGGCTGGTCGTCTTTCGCGGGATGATCCTCGCGGCCAACAACCTCCCATCCTGCGCCCAGCGGCGGCATGAAGACGTCGCCGGCGTAATCGGTGTGGATCTCGGTCACTTCGGCGCGGATCGCGTGGGTCATGAAGCTGTCGAAGATCGCCGCGCCGCCGATGACCGCGATTGCGCCTTCGCCCGCCATGGCGAGCGCTTCCTCGACCGAGCGCGCGACTTGCGCGCCCGCGCTGTCCCAGCGTTCCCTTCGGGTCAGCACGATGTGGCGCCGTCCCGGCAGCAGCCCGGGCAGGCTCTCGAAGGTCTTGCGCCCCATGATCATCGGACGGCCCATCGTCTGCGCCTTGAAATGCGCCAGATCCGCGGGAAGGTGCCAGGGCAGCCGTCCCTCGTGCCCGATCGCGCCATTGGCGGCGCGGGCATAGATCAGGAAGATTTCGCGGCTCACGAGTGGGGCTGGCGGCTCGGGCGGGTCAACTGGGTGACATGACCCATCTTGCGACCCGCGCGTGCCTGCTTCTTCCCATAGAGATGCAGATGCGTGTCGGGTTCGGCGAGCCGCGCCAGCGCGCTGGCGGAATCCTTGCCGACGAGGTTGGTCATCGTCACGCTCTCGGCCACGGCCGCAGTGTCGCCCAGCGGCAGCCCCGCCACCGCGCGCATGTGGTTGGCGAACTGGCTGGTCACCGCGCCCTCGATCGTCCAATGCCCCGAATTGTGGACCCGCGGGGCCATCTCGTTGAAGACAGGGCCTTTTTCCGTCGCGAAAAACTCCAGCGTCAGCACCCCGACATAATCCAGCGCATCCGCCACCCGCTTCGCCAGCGCATGGGCTTCATCAACTTGCGCCGCGATTCTCTCCCCCGCCGGCAGCGAAGAGGTCGCCAGAATACCGTCGCGATGCACATTGCGGGTCGGTTCCCAGAACCGCACCGCGCCATCGCGTCCCCGCACCAGGATCACCGAAAACTCCGCCGCGAAATCGACGAAGCCCTCGTAGATCGCCGGACCGCCGGACAGCGGCACGCCATCGGCATCATGCGCCGATTCGATCCGCCACTGGCCCTTGCCGTCATAGCCCTCGCGCCGGGTCTTGAGGATGCCCGGCGCCCCGATCCGCTCGATCGCGGCGACCAGATCGGCGCGCGAATCGACCGCGGCATGGAGCGCGGGCCGACCGCCGAGCCCCTCGACGAAGCGCTTCTCCGCCAGCCGGTCCTGCGCCACTTCGAGCGCCCTGCGCGGCGGGAACACCGCATCGACCGGCAGCGTGTCGAACACGCTCAGCGGCACATTCTCGAATTCATAGGTGATCGCATCGCATTGCGCGGCGAAGGCCGCCAGCGCGGCGGTATCGTCCCAGCGGGCGGTGAAGAAATCGGCGCAGAGCTCGGCGGCAACATTGTCGCCCTCGGGTGCAAATCCGACGCAGCGATAGCCCAGCCGTGCGCCCTCGATCGCCAGCATTCGGCCCAACTGACCACCGCCGAGAATCCCGATCGTGCTGCCCTGTTTCAGCATCACTCCTCCGGTCGTTCCGCCACGGCATCGCTGCGCGCCTGCCGCCAGGTCTTGAGCCGTCCGGTCAGCGCGGCATCGCTGCCCGCCAGGATGCTCGCGGCGAGCAGGCCGGCATTGGTCGCCCCGGCCTCGCCGATCGCCAGCGTCCCCACCGGCACGCCCGCGGGCATCTGGACGATCGAGAGCAGGCTGTCCTGACCGCTCAGCGCGCGCGACTGCACCGGCACGCCCAGCACCGGCAGATGCGTCAGCGCCGCGATCATCCCCGGCAAATGCGCTGCGCCGCCCGCGCCGGCGACGATCACGGCGATGCCTTCGCCCTCGGCTGCCCGCGCGAAGTCGTACATCCGGTCCGGCGTGCGGTGCGCCGAGACGATCCGGACGTCGACGGCGACCTCGAGCTCCTCGAGAATGTCGGCGCAATGCTTCATCGTCGGCCAGTCGGACTGGCTGCCCATCACGATCGCGACTTTCGCCTGCTCCGCCATCCTCACGCGTCCCTGAGGTAGTAGCGCTCGCCCGAGGGGCGCAGATCGTCGCCGAACTCGTAGACGATCGGCTGGCCGGTGGGGATCTCCAGCCCGGTGATGTCCTCGTCGGATATGTTCGACAGATGCTTCACCAGCGCGCGCAGCGAGTTGCCATGCGCGGAAATGATGACCGTCTCCCCGCTGGCCAGCACCGGGCGGATGTCGCTTTCCCAATAGGGTAGCACGCGCTCGATGGTGAGCTTGAGGCTTTCGGCAAGAGGAATGTCTATTCCGGCGTAGCGCGCATCCGAGGCCAGGTCGTACTCGCTGCCGGGCTCAAGATCGGGCGGGGGCACATCGAAGCTGCGGCGCCAGACATGGACCTGTTCGTCGCCGTGCCGGTCGCGGGTTTCCTGCTTGTCGAGCCCGGTCAGTCCGCCGTAATGCCGCTCGTTGAGCCGCCAGTCCTTCACCACCGGAATCCACAACCGGTCGCAGGCCTCTAGCGCCAGATTGAGCGTCTTGATGGCGCGGGTCTGATAGGAGGTGAAGGCGTAGGTGGGCAGTACGCCGCGCTCGGCGAGCAGCCGCCCCGCCGCGATCGCCTCCTCGACGCCCTTTTCGGTCAGATCCACATCCCACCAGTCGGTGAAGCGGTTGGCGAGGTTCCATTCGCTCTGGCCGTGGCGCACGAGAATGAGTTTGGGCATGAATGCTCCGGGCAAATCCTAGGAGCGCGCTTCGTTAGCCGCCCGCATCGGGTTTTGGAAGCGCCGCATCCGATTCGTTTTGCTGGCGCGCCTGCGCCTTGCGGCGGCGCAGGTTCTCGCGCAATCGCGCGGCCAGCCGTTCCTCGCGCGCCGCCTTGAGATCGGGTTTTGCCATGGCGGTGCTTGTGGCGGCGAAGCGCGCGAAGCTCAAGCATCGCTTGACATTGGCTCCGGCTCTGACAATAGCGCGCGCCTCCTGCATACCCCGGGTTTTCGGGGCAGGTTCCGTGCTGCTGTAGCTCAGTGGTAGAGCGCGTCATTGGTAATGACGAGGTCGGGAGTTCAATCCTCCCCAGCAGCACCATTTTCCGATCAGAATCGAGTCGATACCGGTGCGAGCGCGGAGGCGCTTGCGCAATGCGGCGCGCTGCGCCACCTGTCCGCCCTGATTTGAGGGGGAGGACGAAACCGGCATGCATTTCCAGCTTACCGAACAGCAGCGCGAGCTGCAGGACGCCGCGCGCGCATTCGCGCAGAAGGAGCTGCCCGAGCTGGCGCGCGAGATGGAGGAGAAGGATTTCTCCGTCCCCGCCGAGATGGTCCGCCGCTATGGCGAGATGGGGTTTCTCGGGGTCAATCTGCCCGAGCAATATGGCGGACTGGGGCTGGGGCATTTCGAGGCGATCCTGGTGCTCGAACAATTCGCGATGATCTCCAATGCGGTCGCCTTCCCGGTGTTCGAGGCGCTGGTCGGCCCGGTGCGGACGCTCGAACGGTTCGGTTCGGAGGAGCTCAAGGCGAGGATCATTCCGCAGGTCACCGCGGGCGAGGCGACGGTGGCGGTGTCGATGTCCGAACCCGACGCCGGCACCGCGCTGACCGAACTGACCACCCGCGCCAGCGACGAGGGCGATCACTATCTGCTCGACGGCACCAAGCGCTGGACCAGCGGCGCGGGCCATGCGCGCTATTACGTGACCTATTGCCGGCTCTCGGACGAACCCGCGGCCAGGGGCATCGGTGCCCTGCTGGTCGACAAGGACATGGACGGCGTCTCCTTCGGCGCGCGCGAGGAGCTGATGGGCTTTCGCGGGATCGAGACGCGCGACATCCGCTTCGACGGCGTGAAGGCGCCCAAGGACAATCTGGTGATCGGCGCCGGGGGGTTCGGGCAGCTGATGCAGGCCTTCGGGCTGGAGCGCTGCGGCAACGCGACGCAGAGCCTCGGGCTCGCGCAGGCCGCGCTCGATCAGGCGATCGAATACACGCAGGAGCGCAAGGCCTTCGGCAAGCCGATCGTCGATTTCCAGGGGGTGCAATTGAAACTCGCGGAAATGGCGATGCGGGTCGAGGCGGCGCGGCTGCTGATCTATCGGGCGGTGGTCAATTCCGCCGAACAGGCGAACGGACTGCCTTCGGTCTACGAAAGCAGCGTCGCCAAATGCTACGCCAACGAGATCGTCCGCGAGGTGACCGCGCAGGGGATGCAGGTGATGGGCGGCTATGGCTATCACAAGGAATACGGGATGGAGCAGCGGCTGCGCGACGGTTTCGCCTGGGGTATCGCGGGGGGCGCGATCGATGTCCAGAAGACCAATATCACCGCCGCGATGATCGGTCGCAGGTTCGACCAGCGGCGTTGATTCGTATCAGTGTATTGCGTAGATAGGACGCCGATGGATGATCCGATCGAAGACGACGGCCCGCTGACTCCGCTGGACCCGGCCTACAGGTCGGTTATGCGGATCGTTACCGCGATCTGGCTGGCGATCCTGCTGGTTCCGGTAATCGCCGCCGAAGTGGTGATCCCGGGCTGGCATGGCGTCGTCGCGGTCCCCTATCTGCTGTTGGCTTCGGCCATCCTCCTGCGCCTCCCGCAGCGCCGCTGGCAGGCGCGTGGCTATGTGATGGCCGACGAGCGGTTGCGGGTGGTCAGGGGACTGCTGTTCCATTCGGACACCGTGGTGCCGTTCGGACGGGTGCAGCATATCGACGTCGACCAGGGCCCGCTCGAGCGCGCCTACGAGATCGCCACGCTGACGGTGCACACCGCCGGCAGCCACAACGCTTCGGTCCATCTGCCGGGGCTCAAGCACGCCGATGCGCTGGCGATGCGCGATGCGATCCGCGCTGCGATCCGGCGCGACACGCTGTGACGGGCGACGGGGTTACGGGCGACCGGCCCCTGCCGGAAAGCGCCGCTCTGGAGCAACCCGCACCCGCCGACGTGGGCGAGGCGCGGCGCACCGACCCCAAGAGCTTCATCGTCGGCGCGGTCGCCTCGCTGGGACAGGTCGCGCTTCCGCTGGCCTTCGGCGCCTATGCGGTGCTCGACGGCGAACCGGCCCGGCTGCTGTTCGCGATCCCGGCGGTGCTCGCCATCCTCGCCGTCAGCACCGCGCTGGCCTATCTTCACTGGTACCGCTTCACCTACCGTGTCGGCGCGCAGGACATTCGCGTCGAGAGCGGGCTGATCTCGCGCGCCGCGCGGTCGGTGCCGTATGAGCGGATCCAGGATGTCAGCCTCGAGCAGAAGCTGCTCCCCAGGCTGTTCGGGCTGGTCGAGGTGCGGTTCGAGACGGGAGCGGGAGGCAAGGACGAGCTCAAGCTTTCCTATCTCGCCGAGGCCGAGGGCGAACGGTTGCGCGAACTGGTCCGCGGGCAGAAGGATGGGGCGGCTCCTGCATCCAATCCGGACAAGCTCGCAGAAAGCCTGGAGGCGCCGACCCTGTTCGCGATGGGGCCGCGCCGCGTCGTCACCTTCGGATTGTTCGAGTTCTCGCTCGCGGTGGTCGCGGTGGTGGCGGGTCTCGCACAGCAGTTCGATTTCCTGCTGCCCTTCGACCTGTGGGATTTCGACGCCTGGCAGGACCGGCTGGCGGGTCCCGGTCGCTGGTTGGCGGGGCTGGGCGTCGCCGCGCAGATTGCCGGCGGGATCATTGCGGTGGCGACCTTCGTCGCGCTTGGCTTCCTCACCGGGCTGGTCCGCACAGCTTTGCGCGAATGGGACTTCCGGCTCGAGCGGACCGACAAGGGTCTGCGCCGCCGCCGCGGGCTGCTGACGCGCACCGATGTGGTGATGCCGATCCACCGGGTGCAGGCGCTGCGGATCGGCACGGGGGCGGTGCGCCGCTGGTTCGGCTGGCGCGAGCTCAAACTGGTCAGCCTGGCGCAGGACAGCGGTTCGGCCAATCACAGCGTCGCCCCTTTCGCAAAGGCCGAGGAAATCGCACCGATCGTGGCGGTGACGGGGTTTCACCTGCCGGGCGAACGCTTCGATTGGCAGAGGGTCACCCGCCAGTACCGGACCGACCGGGTCGTGCTGGCGGGTCTGGCGCTGTCGGGAATGACCGTTGGGCTGGCGGTGGCCGGGCAGGGCTGGCTTGTGGTTGTTCCGTCCATCGGCTTCGCAATCATTGCGGCTCTGGAATTCGCCAACTGGCGCTTCGTCGCCAACGGGTTCGATGCCAGCCAACTTTTCCTTCGCCGCAACTTTCTGGCGCCGAAGATCGCGATCGCCTCGCGGGTGAAGCTGCAATCTGTCGAGATCAGCCGGGGCCCGATCGCTCGGCGGCGCGGCTATGCCACGCTCAGCCTCGGACTTGCCGGGGGCAAGTTCACGATCTCGGGGATATCGCCCGAGCGGGCGCGGCAATTGCGCGCGGCGGTGCTCGCGTCGATCGCGGATCGCGACTTCAGCGAGCTGGTCTAGCCGCGCAAATCGCTCCAGCCGGGGTTCTCGTCGAACTTCGCGGCGACGTAGGAGCAGGCGGGCACGATCTTGAAGCCCTGTTCGCGGGCATCGGCGACCAGCGCCTCGACCAGTTCCATGGCGATGCCCTGGCCGCGCAGCGCAGGCGGGACCAGCGTATGGTCGGCCACCCGCGAACCGCCGCGCTTCACCCAGGTCAGCTTGCCGCTGGCATCGCTGCCGGAAACGCGAGCGAGGTATTCGCCGCTGTCACCATTGTCGTGTCGTTCGATCGTCACATCGCGGTCGGCCATTGCCGGGGGATCCTTTCGCTGTCTTGCAAGCAACGCCTGCCGCTCTATGGGCGTTCCGATGCAGTTTCTCTCCGACAACGCCGCCGCCGTCCACCCGCTCGTGTGGGAGGCGATGCATGCCGCCGACGCTTCGGATGCGCCCTATGATGGCGATGGCCTGTCGCGCGAGCTCGATGCGCGGTTCTCCGATCTGTTCGGGCGCGACTGCGCTGCACTGTGGGTGGCGACCGGCACCGCCGCCAATTGCCTCGCGCTGGCGACCATGGTCCAGCCGCATGGCGCGGTGGTGTGCCACGAGGAAGCGCATATCGAGATGGACGAAGGCGGCGCGCCGGGCTTCTATCTCCACGGCGCCAAGCTCTTGCTGGTGCCGGGCGAGGGTGCGAAGCTGACGCCGGAGACCATCCGCGCCGCGATCGATCCGATCCGCGACGATGTCCATCAGGTCCAGCCGCATGCGATTTCGATCACCCAGGCGAGCGAATATGGCTGCGCCTATCGCCCCGAGGAAGT
>JAHJPT010000128.1 GCA_018819685.1 Alphaproteobacteria bacterium | reverse complement strand
GATCTGGATCATGCCCACCCGCACCGGCGAGGCGCCCGGCTGGGGCCAGCGCGAGTTTCCCAAGGCCAGCCGCGAGGGCGGTTTCGAAGTGCTCGCCAGCGGCACCCCCGAGGAAGACGATGCGCTGTCGATCCGCACCGATGCCAAGGTGCTCGCCACGACGCTGAGCGCGGGCCAGTCGGCGGTCTGGAAGACCGACGGCTCGCGGCATCAGTATCTGGTCGCACCGGTCGGGCGGATTTCGGTCAATGGCCACGAGGCCAACCCGCGCGACGGCGTCGCGATCACCGGCGAGGACGAGATCACCGTGCTCGCGCTGGAGGATGCCGAAGTGGTGATGGTCGACGCGCGCTAGCGGGGCGCGCCGGTCAGGCGATCAGGCCGCCCGGACGAGCTTTGTCTGGGCGGTCACCAGCCGGTCCATCAGCTTGAGATCCTTGGCGCCCAGCTGGAGCGCGGCATCGGCCCACAATTCGGTGATCCGGGTCAGTTCCTCGAGCTGGAGATCCCAGCACAGCTTCATCGCCCGGCGCGAATTGACCAGACCGGCATGCTTGCGGCCGCTCTTGCGGATGAAATCGCGCGTCGCCTGCAACCCCTCGCCCTTCTCGGCGAGGACGTGGACGAGGCCGAGATCGTAGAGCTGCTCGGCGCTGTAGCTCTCGTTGGAGACGATCAGCCGGTCGGCCATTGCGCTTCCCAGCTTGCGGCTGAGCAGCGAATGCGCGCCCATCCCCGGGAACAGACCGAACATCATCTCGGGCAGGCCGAAGCTCGCGCCGCGCTCGGCGACGATGTAGTCGAAGGACAGCAGCGCTTCGAAGCCGCCGCCCAGCGCATCGCCCTGGACCATGCCCACCGTGACGATCGGCAGATCGAGCGAATTCATGTTGCGGTGGAGGATCTGGCAGCAGCGGTGGCCATAGGTCACCAGCCCCTCGCGGTTGCGCGCCTCGATCAGCCGCCGAAACAGGTCGAGATCGCCGCCGAAGCAGAACACGCCAGGCGACCGGCTGCCCAACACCAGGAATTTGAGCGGCACCTTGTCGGGGCCGAAGCCCAGCTCGATCAGCCGCTGCCAATTGGCGAAATCGGCGAGCATCGGCGGGGTGAAGCTGGGGCGGCCCTGCGGACGCATATAGGTCCACAGCGTCTGGGCATCGCCGTCGTAGAGGACATCGAGCTGGTTCAGCCGGAACAGTTCCTCGGGTATCGCCAGATGGCGCGCGCTTTCGACGTGGAGTTCGGCCTCGTCGGAGAGGAGAATATGCGCGTCTTCGGACGTGTCCAAGTCCGGGGAAGACCCCGGTGAAGAACGATGCGTTTCGCTGATCAACCGTTCCATCTGCGCCCCCTCGGCGAAAGTTTCGGCCCGTCCCATCCCAATAAAATCAGGTGGATATACTTTGTTAACTAAGAATCTAGGCCATGGGGGACTCGCTTGGCAAATGAAATAATCGTCCTGAATCTGTAAGATAGCGCCTCGAAACAAGGCCGGCGGGCACGGGTGTTGCCCTGGCGCACCAGTGTGTCAGCCGCGTAACCCCATGCCGGACAGGGATTTTTCCAGCATCACCAATTGCCACAGCACCCGCCCGTGGTCCGACTGGCCGGAAATATGCTGCTCGGCGAGCGTCGCCAGCGCATTGCGGTCGAACCAGCCGCTGTCGATCAGCCTGTCGTTCGCGGCGATGCTGCGCGCGGTGGCTGCCAGCGGGCCGCGGAACCATTGCGCCAGCGGGGTGACGAAGCCCTGCTTGGGCCGGTAGAGGATCTCCTGCGGCAGATAGCGTTCCATGCTGCGCTTCATCAGCCATTTGCCCTGCCGCCCGCGGACCCGCTGGCGCTCGGGCAGGCTGGCGGCGAAGCCCACCAGCCGATGGTCGAGCAGCGGCTCGCGCGCCTCGAGCCCGACCGCCATGCTGGTGCGGTCGACCTTGGTGAGGATGTCGCCGGGGAGCCAGAACTTGAGATCGGCATATTGCGCGGCGTCGAGCCCGCTGCGAGCGGGCGCGTCCGCCATCAGCGCAATCAGCGGGTCTTCGGCGCGATAATCGCCGCGCTCGCGCAGCATGTCGGCACCATAGAGCCGCGCGCGGGCTGGGGCGTCGAGAATGGCGAGCGCGCGGGCGTAGCCTTGCGCATCGCTCTCGGCGAGCGAGAGGAACGTGGTTTTGGCGCGCAAAGCCTGCGGCGCCCAGTCGGCCTTGGGCCAGAGCCGTCCCAGCGTCCCGAATAGCGGTGCGCGCAGGCCTTGCGGGAGGATTGCGCGGGCCTGGCTCTCGCGGTGATGGAACACCTGGCGGCGATAGCCCGCCAGCGCCTCGTCCGCGCCATCGCCCGAGAGTGCCACCTTGACGCTTTCGCGCGCCAGTTCGCAGACCCGCAGTGTGGGCAGCGCCGAGGCATCGGCGAAGGGTTCGTCGAAGATGCCGGCGATGCGGTCGAGATCGGCGATGTCGTCGGGCGAGACGATCCGCTCGCGGTGATCGGTGCCGAAGCGTTCGGCGATCTGCCGGGCATAGCCGGTCTCGTCCACCGCGGCGACATCGAAGCCGATCGAGCAGCTGCGCACCTTGTCGCGGCTGGCCTCGGCCATCAGCGCGACCACGCTCGAGCTGTCGACCCCGCCCGACAGGAACGCCCCCAGCGGCACGTCGGCGACCATCCGGCTGGTGACGCCCTCGCGCAGCCGGTGGAGCAGTTCGGCGGAAAGATCGGCGGTTCTGCCCTTGGCGCGGTGCGCGAAGGACACGTCCCACCATTGCCGCGGCGGCGGCGGCTCGCGGTCGTGCTCGAGCAGCCAGAAATGGCCCGGGGGCAGCTTCTCCACCCCCTTGAGGATCGAGCGGTGATCGGGGACATAGCCCCAGGTCATGTAGTCCTCCACCGCCAGCGGATCGGCGGTGCGGCGCAGCAGCGGATGCGCGAGCAGGCCCTTG
>JAHJPT010000127.1 GCA_018819685.1 Alphaproteobacteria bacterium | reverse complement strand
CGATGCTGCCCGAAGTGCTCAGCGCCGATGTCTGCTCGCTCAAGCAGGATGTCGATCGCGCGGCCATGGCCTGCCATCTGCGGATTTCTTCCAAGGGACAGATTACCGAATGGCGCTTTACCCGTGCGATCGTCCGGCTGGCGCGCAACGTGGCCTATGAAGACGCGCAGGCCGCGATCGACAGCGGGGACGCGCCCGAATTCCTGACGCATCTGTGGGGGGCGTGGAAGCTGCTCCACGAGGCGCGCACCGCGCGCGATCCGCTCGAGCTCGACCTGCCCGAGCGGCAGGTGCGCCTCAACGACAAGGGCCAGATCGAGGAGATCGCGGTGCGCGAGCGGCTCGACGCGCACCGAGTGGTCGAGGATTTCATGATCGCCGCCAATGTCGCCGCGGCCAAGGCGCTCGAGGCCAAGACCGCGCCGGTGGTCTATCGCATCCACGAACCGCCGAGCCGCGAAAAGCTGATCTCGCTGCGCGAATATATGGCGACGCAGGGCCGCAAGATCGCGCTCGGACAGGTGATCACGCCCGGCCTCTTCAACCGCCTGCTCAAGGATGTCACCGACGAGGCCGAGAAGGCGCTGGTGATGGAAGCGGTGCTGCGCAGCCAGACGCAGGCCTATTACGGCCCCGCCAACGCCGGGCACTTCGGGCTTTCGCTGGGCTCCTATGCGCATTTCACCTCGCCGATCCGCCGCTATGCCGATCTGCTGGTCCATCGTGCGCTGGTCGACGCCTACAAGCTCGAACAGCCCAGGCCGGATGGCGGGCTGCCCGCCGGGACCGGCCTCGCCGACCGCGACCGCGATTCGCTGCAGGCGATCAGCGACGCGATCAGCCAGACCGAACGCCGCGCGATGGAGGCCGAGCGCGACACGATCGACCGCTATGTCGCCGCCTGGCTCTCGGGCCGGGTGGGCGAGACCTTCGACACCCGCATCACCGGGGTGCAGGGCTTCGGCTTCTTCGCCACCATCGAAAAGCTCGGCGGCGACGGGCTGGTCCCGGTCTCCACGCTGGGGCGCGAATATTTCCGCTATGACGAGGCTTCGCAGACCTTGGTCGGCGAAGGCAGCGGCACCAGCTATTCGGTGGGCGACAGGCTCAAGCTCAAGCTTGCCGAAGCCAATGCGCTGACCGGCGCGCTGAAGTTCGAAGTGCCCGACAGCGAAGGACAAGGCATCGAGCCGCGCGGCAGGCGCGGCGATGGTCGCGACGGCGGGCGCAACAAGTCAGGCAGCGGGAAGTCGGGCGGACGCGGCGGCAAGGGCGCTTCGACCAAGGGCAAGGGCGGTCATGGCAAGTCCGGGCAGCGCGAAGCCGGGCAGGGCAAATCCACGCCCGCCAAGCACCCGCAGGGGCAGCGCGGCAGGCCCGCCAACATCCGGCACCAGGGGCGCAAGAAGAAGTAGCCGCGCTGGCAGCGGGCATCCGGAACAGCCGCGCTCCGCGCTCATTGGATGGCGAGAGGAGACTGCTTGATGCTCACCCCCGCCACCACCGCGCCCGATCTCGATCTGCCGCTGACCATTGATGCGCGTTTCGTGCTGTCCGACCAGCGCCCCGACGCCTTCACAATGCTGGTGTTCTATCGCGGCAGTCATTGCCCGATCTGCAAGCGCTATCTGACGCAGCTCGGCGGACGGCTGGAGGAGTTCACCCGCCGCGGGATCAACGTATTTGCCGTGTCGATGGATTCGCCCGAGCGCGCCGCGAGTGCGCATAAGGAGTGGGACACGCGCGACCTCCCGCTGGCGCATTCGCTGAGCGAGGATCAGGCGCGGCAATGGGGACTGTTCCTGTCGCAGGCGCGCCCCGACAGCGAGGAACCGGAGGTCTTCTCCGAACCGGCGCTGTTCCTGTTGAAACCCGATCGCTCGGTGTATTTCGAAGTCGTCCAGAGCGCGCCGTTCACCCGGCCCGATCTCGACCAGCTGCTCGAGAGCGTGGATTTCATTGCCAAGCAGGACTACCCGACCCGCGGCACACTCACCTGAGCCGCCGCGCTCGGGCACAGGGCGCGATCAGGCCAGCCGGTCCAGCGCCTCGCGGTCGAGCGCTCCGGGAATGATGTAGAGCGGGCAGGGCAGCGATCCGGCATGCGCGGAAAAATGGCTCACCAGCGGACCGGGTCCGCCCTCGGCGCTGGCGCCCAGCACCAGCGCGGCGATATCCTCGCGCTCGGTCAGATAGGCGCGCACGATCGCTTCGGGATCGCCCAGCCGCACCGCGATCTGCGGCATCTTGCCGCTCTCGGCGAAGATATTGCCCGCCGCGGAATTCGCCATGACCTCGGCGCGCTCGCGCGCTTCCTGCTCGATCGTCGCCTGAACCCCGCCGAAGGCGTTGAAATTCTGCCGCGGCACCAGCGCCAGGATATGCACCGATCCGCCGGTCTGCGCGGCGCGGTGGCTGGCGAAGCGCAGCGCGCTCTTGGCCTCTTCGGTCTCGTCCATGACGACCAGATATTTGCGCATCCGCTCTCTCCGCTTGTCCAATCCGCTTTGACGCGGGGGTATCCAGCCTATCGACGGTCTGCGCAAGAACCTTGCGGGAAGCGGGCAAATTGGCCAGAGGTGCGGCACGCAATTCCGACGCAGCGAGGACGCGCTCCACCCCATGCCGATCGCCATCAAGATGCCCGCCCTGTCCCCGACCATGGAGGAAGGCACACTCGCCAAATGGCTGGTGAAGCCCGGTGATACGATCAGTTCGGGCGACATCATGGCCGAAATCGAGACCGACAAGGCGACGATGGAATTCGAAGCGGTGGACGAAGGTACGCTGGCCTCGATCGCGGTCGAGGAAGGCACCGAAGGGGTCAAGGTCGGCACCGTGATCGCAATGCTCGCCGAAGAGGGTGAGGATGTGGATGCGGTGGTGAAGGCCGGTGCGGACTCTTCCGATGAGAGCGACGAAGCCGCACCCGCTGCGACAAGCTCGGCCGGTACGGATGATGGTGCCAAAGATGCGGGTAAGGAGCCTGATGCCAAGCAGGAGCCCAAACCTGCACCCCGATCCGCTCCCAAACCCGCCCCCGCACCTGATGGCGATCGCATCATCGCCAGCCCGCTCGCCAAACGCATCGCCGAGCAGCAGGGTATCGATCTCGCAAGTCTGACCGGCAGCGGCCCCAACGGCCGGATCGTCAAAGCCGATGTCGAAGCCGCCGAAGCAGGCAGCGCGGCACCAGCGAAACCGCGGGACGATGCCACCGCCGAGATGGCCGCACCGCGCAAGCCGTCGAAGACCCCCGCCGAGAGCGAATACGGCGCGCCCTACGAGGAAGAGAAGCTCTCCAGCGTGCGCAAGATCATCGCGCGCCGCCTGACCGAGAGCAAGCAGCAGGTCCCGCATTACTATCTCGCGGTCGATGTCCGGCTCGATGCGCTGCTCGATTTGCGCAAGCAGCTCAACGCCACGCTTGAGGCGGACGGAATCAAGCTGTCGGTCAACGATCTGCTGATCAAGGCGCTGGCGCGCGCGCTGATGCGGGTGCCGCAATGCAACGTCAGCTTCCAGGGCGAGACGATCCACAGATATTCCCGCGCCGATGTCTCGGTGGCGGTCGCCGCGCCCAGCGGGCTGATCACCCCGATCGTCACCGAGGCGGACACCCGCGGGCTGGCCTCGATCAGCACCATGATGAAAACGCTGGCCGAGAAGGCGCGCGAGGGCAAATTGCAGCCGCACGAATATCAGGGCGGCACCGCCAGCCTCTCCAATTTGGGCATGTTCGGGATCAAGCAGTTCGACGCGGTGATCAACCCGCCGCAGGGCATGATCATGGCGGTCG
>JAHJPT010000126.1 GCA_018819685.1 Alphaproteobacteria bacterium | reverse complement strand
TGGCGTCTTGCCCCGCCTCGACCCCGTTCTCCATGACCACGAGCGAACCCGACCAAGAGAACAGCTTGAGCGACCGGGGCCACGTTTTCGCAAGCCGCTTGAGCGAGCGAATGGCCTTTTGCTCATCGGCGGTCAGTTCGCGCATAGCCGCTCTATCTCTGCCAGGATCGCTGGAGCGGGGGAGAACCATTCGCCTCTCTGTCTCCACTCGGCAAAGCGGCGGTGATATGCCTGCTCAAGGTCGGTCCCGCCATGCACTGTCGCGAGCATCTTGCCCGGTAAGCCGGTGGTCGAGCGCAATTCACGGTGCCGCCCCGCCGGTCGCGAAGTCGTCCCGATCTTGATCTTGCGCGACGGGTCGCCCCAGAAATAGACCATGCCAGTTTCGGGAACACGCGGGCCTCCGCCACAAGGGTTGGTCAGCAAATGGTCTGCAACACTCTCTTTGTTCGCCATCGGTTCGCGCTCCGTTCGTTCGCCAGTGGACAGAAAAGCGCCGTTTCGAGCGGCTTCCCTTCGTTTACACCGAGAGGGTCGGCGGTTCGAGCCCGTCAGCGCCCACCACCATAGTCTGGAAATCCCTTAGCCGGCGCCTTCATTGCGCCGGCAGCGCCTCGTCGATCGCCGCGCGCACTTCGGGGGCCGACCAGTCGAGCTCGCCGGTCACCCGCCAGATTTCGCGGCCGGCGCCGTCGTAGAGCACCGTGGTTGGCAGCGCATCCGCCAGCGCCATCGATAGCAGCGCTTCGGGATCCATCCAGGGATGGAGATTGTCGAGCCCCGCCTCGGCGAAGAAAGGCTCCACCTTAGCGGTGCCCTGCAAATCCTGACTGGCGGCGATCACGGTCAGTCTCCCGTCGTAATCGCCTGCCAGCTCGTCGAGCAGCGGCATTTCCTTGACGCAAGGCGCGCACCAGGTCGCCCACAGGTTGAGCAGCACCGGATCGCCCTGCAGCGCGCCGAGGTTGAGCACGCGCCCGGCAGGATCGACCAGATTGACCGCCGGCATCAGCTCGCCCGCCTGGCTGCGGTCGATCTCGCTTGCGATGACGCTGGCGCCGGAGCTTTCTTGCGCCCCTTCGGGTGCTCCCCTATCGCAGCCGGCCAGGCCGAAACTGGCGAACAGGATGGTGGCGAGAGTGAGCAAGACGCGGGACAAGCAGGCTTCCAATACGATGTGGGGAGGCAGGTTCGCCGAAGGGCCTAGCGCGACCATGCGCGAAATCAACGCTTCGATCCCCTTCGACAAGGCGCTGTGGCGGCAGGACATCGCAGGCAGCCGGGCGCATGTCGCGATGCTGGCGGCGCAGGATATCGTCGGTGCCGAGGACGCGCGGGCGATCGACGAGGGGCTGCAGACCATCGCTGCCGAATACGAGCGCGACGGCGTCCCCGAGGACTGGGACCTCGAAGACATCCACATGACCGTGGAATCGCGGCTCGCCGAACTGGTGGGCCCGGTAGCAGGGCGGCTGCATACCGCGCGGAGCCGCAACGATCAGGTGGCGACCGATTTCCGGCTGTGGATGCGCGAGGCGATGCTGCGCGCCGAGGCCGGGATCGAGGCGCTCCAGCGGGCGCTGGTCGGACGCGCGCAGGAGCATGCCGACGCCATCATGCCCGGCTTCACGCACCTGCAGACCGCTCAGCCGGTGACGCTGGGACACCATCTGCTCGCCTATTACGAGATGACTCGGCGCGACCGCAGCCGCTTTGCCGATGCCCGCGCGCGGATGGACGAATGCCCGCTGGGCAGCGCGGCGCTGGCCGGGACCGGTTTCCCGATCGACCGCGAGGCCACCGCCAGGGCGCTGGACTTTGCCCGCCCGACGCGCAACAGCCTCGATGCCGTGTCCGACCGCGATTTTGCGATGGATTACCTCGCCGCCGCGAGCCAGTGCGCGATCCATCTCTCGCGGCTGGCGGAGGAACTGATCATCTGGGCGAGCCAGCCCTTCGGCTTCGTGCGGATGCCCGACACGCTCTCGACCGGCAGCTCGATCATGCCGCAGAAGAAGAACCCCGACGCCGCCGAGCTGGTGCGCGGCCAT
>JAHJPT010000125.1 GCA_018819685.1 Alphaproteobacteria bacterium | reverse complement strand
GGGATCGGTCCGGTGGATCGCGACGAGATCGTCAAGGGCTACGAGATATCGAAGGGCAATTACGTCCTGCTCGACAATGAAGAGATCGAGGCTGTCAAGATCGAGAGCAAGCACACGCTTGAGCTGGTCCAGTTCGTCGATGCGGGCGAGATCGATCCGCTCTATTTCGAGAAGCCCTATTACGTCGCGCCCCGCGACGAGCTGGCCGAAGAAGCCTTCATCGTGCTTCGCGAAGCCTTGCGCGCGGCGAACAAGGTCGGGCTCGGGCAATTGTCGGTGCGCGGCGCGGAGAAGCTGGTGGCGGTCAAACCCTGCGGCAAGGGACTGCTGCTCGAGACGCTGCGCTATGCCGACGAGGTCCGCAAGGGTCAGTCCTTCTTCGGCGAGATCGGCGACGACGAGCCCGACGAGGATCTGCTCGATCTCGCCACCAGCCTGATCGACAAGAAAACTGCGCCCTTCGACGCCAGCGAGTTCGAGGATCGCTATGCGCAGGCGCTGCGCAAGCTGATCGACACCAAGGCCAAGGCCAAGGACGGCAAGCGGATCGTCGAGGATGCCGAGGAGCCCGCCGCTACCGGCGGCAACGTGATCGACCTGATGGCGGCGCTCAAGAAATCGGTTGCTGCTGAAAAGGGCACGGGCAAGCCGGCGAAGGGGGCGGCAAAGAGCACCGCGCGCAAGAAGAAATCCGCCTGATTGATGGCCCGCACCGATCCCCTCGCCACCTACAACGCCAAGCGCGATTTCGGGAAGACGCCCGAACCGGCGGGCAAGGCGCAGAGCAGCGCGGGCGGCGATCTGTTCGTCGTCCAGAAGCACGATGCGACGCGGCTGCACTGGGATTTGCGGCTGGAAGTGGACGGCGTGCTCAAGAGCTGGGCGGTGACCAAGGGGCCTTCGCCCGATCCCGACATCAAGCGGCTGGCGGTGCGCACCGAGGATCATCCGATGTCCTATGCCGAGTTCGAGGGGACCATTCCGAAGGAGGAATATGGCGGCGGGACGGTGATGCTGTGGGATCGCGGAACCTGGGCGCCCATCGCAGGCAAGAGCGCTTCGGATATCGAGAAGGGCCATCTCCACTTCTGCCTCGAGGGCGAGCGGATGAAGGGCGAATGGCTGCTGATCCGGCTGAAGAAGAAGCCTGGCGAGAAGCGCGAGAACTGGCTGCTGCGCAAATTGCAGGACGACCATGCGCAGGAAGGCGATGCGCTGGTCCAGCGCGAACTGACCAGTGTGCTGACCGGTCGTTCGATGGCGGAGATCGCGGCGGACCGAAAAGGCGAGTACTCGCTGGCGGGCAAGAAGGACGATGCCTTTCTGGCGCAGATGGAAAAGGCCGCCTCGCGCAATGCGGGGAAGGCCAGGACCGCCAAACCCGCCAAACCCGCTCCGCTGCCCAATTTTCGCAAGCCGCAGCTCGCCACGCTGGTCGACGATGTGCCCACCGGCAATCGCTGGATGCACGAGATCAAGTTCGACGGCTATCGCGCGCTGGTCGCGGCGAAGGGCGAGGAGGTCCGGGTCTACACACGCAATGGCAAGGACTGGACCGACAAGTTCGCTCCGCTGGTCGAGAGCTTCGCCGCGCTCGATCTGCCGAGCTGCCTGATCGATGGCGAGATCGTCGCCACCGACGCGGATGGCAACCCCGATTTCTCATCACTGCAGAGCGTGCTCAAGCGCGGGCATGGGGCGCAGGGGAAGGGCGATGATCTGCTCTTCTACGCCTTCGATCTGCTCGAGGCCGAAGGGGAGGACCTGACCGACCTGCCGAATGTGGAGCGCAAGGAGCGGCTCGAAGCGCTGCTCGACCGTGCCGAGCCGCCGATCCATGTCGCCCAGCATGTCATCGGGGCGGGGGAGAAGCTCTACCGCGCGATGTGCGGCGCGAAGCAGGAAGGGATCATCTCCAAGACCATCGACGGCCGCTATGCTTCGCGCCGGTCGAAATCCTGGGTGAAGGTCAAATGCACGCGGCGGCAGGAGTTCGTCGTGATCGGCTGGAAGAAGTCGTCGGCCAAGGCGCGTCCCTTTTCGTCGCTGCTGCTGGCGCAGCATGAGGGTGACGAACTCGTCTACAAGGGCAACGTCGGCACCGGCTTCTCGCAGGACGACATGGAGGAACTGGCGGGCAAGCTGAAGCGGCTGGCCCGCAAGACGCCGCCCGCCGAGGTCGACAAGGTATCGAGCCGGGGTGTCTCGTGGGT
>JAHJPT010000124.1 GCA_018819685.1 Alphaproteobacteria bacterium | reverse complement strand
TCGTCGTCGATGCTGAGCGAGCCGCGGCGTTCGGCGATCGAGCCGTCGTCGACCACGGTGACCCCGGGCGCGGCGACTCGCTCGCCGATCCGGCCCGAGAAGGCGCTGGTGCCCTTGCGGTTGAAATCGCCCTCGAGCCCGTGGCCGATCGCCTCGTGGAGCAGCACGCCGGGCCAGCCGGGCCTGAGCAGCACGGTGGTCTCGCCCGCGGGCGCGGCGACGCTGTCGAGATTGACCAGCGCCTGGCGCACCGCCTCGTCGATCCCGCGCATCCACTGGCCTTCATCGAAGAGCCGGTCGTAGAGATAGCGCCCGCCCATCCCGAAGCTGCCGCTCTCGCGGCGGCCGTTGGCCTCGGCGACGATGGCAATGTTGAGCCGCACCAGCGGGCGGATGTCGCGCGCGACGAAACCGTCGGGGCGGATGATCTCGATCGCGCTCCAGCTCGCCGAGAGGCTGGCGCTGACCTGCGCGACGCGCGGGTCCTTGGCGCGCGCGACCGCGTCGATCTTCTCGAGCAGCGCGACCTTTTCGGCGAAGGGCACCGCGTCGAGCGGGCTGTCGGCGGTGTAGAGATGGCGGTTGCTGCGCTGCGGCGGCGCGGCGAGCGGCCTTCTGGTGGGATCGAGCAGCCGCAGCGTCTCGCCCGCCCGCGCGATCGCGGCGGCGCTGAGCTCGTTGGCATGCGCGAAGCCGGTCATCTCGCCCGAGACACCACGCAGGCCGAAGCCCGAATCGCGGCTGTAATCGGCGTTTTTCAGCCGGCCGTCGTCGAAGGCGAAGGATTCCGAGGCGAGGAACTGGAGATAGAGCTCGCCGTCGTCGCAGGAGGACAGCAGCTTGGCGGTGAGCGACCTGGCCTCATCCGGGGAGAACGTGGTGCCGTAAAGCAGTGCGTGCGGATCCGTGGTCTGGTTCATCCAGCCTATGTAGGCGTTCGCCGGGCGCTGCGAAAGGTTGCGGCGGGGATCGTGCGCTCAGCGGTGCCGCTCAACGCTGGTGCTCAACGATGGCCCGGGTCGGCGCCTTCGGAGATATCGCGTAGGCTCGCCTGGTCGGCGCCGTCGGCGGGGCCGCCGCGCAGCACGAAGCGGCGATCGCAATAGCCGCAATCGACATAGCCGTGCTCGTCGATCTCGAGATAGATCTTGGGGTGGCCGAGCGCCGCGGGGCGGAAGTTGGGCCCGCCGCGGATGTCGGTGGCGCCGTCGCACCACACGCGGCGCAGGTCGACGAGGATGGTTTCGGGCGGGGCGATGCTCATGGAGGCAGCCGATAGAGGCTGCGCGGCCCCTGCGCAACGGGGCAGTGACGGCCGCGGAGAGGCGTTCCTGCCGCTTGCCTTGTGGCGCGCGGCTACCTAACCGCCGCAGCATGGCACCACCCCCCGCGATCCGCATCGACAATCTGGCCAAACGCTACGCCCCGGGCAAGGGCGAGAGCGGCGAAGGCAAGCAGGCGCTCAAGGGGGTCAGCTTCGATGTCCCCCAAGGCGGCATCTTCGGCCTGCTCGGCCCCAATGGCGCGGGCAAATCGACGCTGATCAACATGCTTGCCGGGCTGGTCGACAAGACCGGGGGCAGCGCCGAGATCTGGGGGTTCGACATCGATCGCAACCGCCGCAACGCCAAGCGCGCGATCGGGATCGTGCCGCAGGAGATCGTCTTCGATCCTTTCTTCACCCCCTTCGAGGTGCTCGAGAACCAGGCCGGCTTCTACGGCGTCCCCAAGGCGGAGCGTCGCAGCGAGGAACTGCTGCGCGCGGTGCATCTGTGGGACAAGCGCGACGCCTATGCGCGCACCCTGTCGGGCGGAATGAAGCGGCGGCTGCTGATCGCCAAGGCGATGGTCCATTCGCCGCCGATCCTGGTGCTCGACGAGCCCACCGCAGGCGTCGATGTCGAGCTGCGGCGGCAATTGTGGGAGCTGGTCGCCGGGCTCAACGCGCAAGGGGTGACGGTGGTGCTGACCACGCATTACCTCGAGGAAGCCGAGCAATTGTGCGACCGGATCGCGATCATCAACCATGGCGAGCTGATCGCCAACAAGCCGACGCGCGAACTGATCGGCATGGCGCGCGAGAAGATCGTCTCCGTCACGGTCGACAAGGATCTCGCCGGCCCGCCGATGGACGAGAGCTTCCTCAAGGCCGAGGTGATCGAGAGCCGCCGGCTCGACATCACCTACGACCGCGACGCCACCACCGCGGGCCAGGTGCTCGCGCTGGTGCAGAGCCACGGCTACGCGATCG
>JAHJPT010000123.1 GCA_018819685.1 Alphaproteobacteria bacterium | reverse complement strand
CAGGAATAAAATGGATGCCCCGTGAGGATTCGAACCTCAATTGACGGAGTCAGAGTCCGTAGTCTTACCATTAGACGACGGGGCATCGACGCTAGGATGGGCGGACTCGCCCGCGATCCCGACGCGAGGCGGCCATCTAGGTGGGAGTTCCAGGCAGGTCAAGACCGTCCGGGCGCACACTGCGCAAGTCCTTGCTCCCGAGCCGCATCGGCTGTAGCAAGCCTGTCAGGTCCCCGCGCCGGCTTTCTCGGAACGCGGGAGGAAACAGAAAGATTTGCCATGGCGGACCAATCTCCGCCGGACTTGCGTACAGCGGCTGGCAAGCGAAGGGGTAAGACGTCCGGCAAGGTAGCCGATTTCCGCTACAAGCGCCCCTCCCGGCCCGACAGAAAAGCCCGCGATTCCAGCGGCCCTCTCCACGCACCGGTTGGTCATGTCCGCCACGAAGGCGGCCCCCGACGCCAAGCCTACGCCGCGCTCGATCTGGGCACGAACAATTGCCGCCTGCTGATCGCGCGGCCTTCGGGCGAGAACTTCACGGTGATCGATGCCTTCAGCCGCGTGGTTCGTCTGGGCGAAGGCCTGGCCGCCTCGGGCAAACTGTCCGATACGGCGATGGAGCGCACGCTCGCCGCGCTGCATGTCTGCGCCGAAAAGCTGCGCCGCCGCAATGTCCATCTCGCACGCTCGGTCGCGACCGAGGCCTGCCGCCGCGCCTCCAACGGCGCGGCCTTCATCGAACGGGTCCGCGAGGAAACCGGGATCGTGCTGGATATCATTTCGGCGCAGGAGGAGGCGCGGCTGGCGGTGCTGGGCTGTCATATCCTGCTCGAAGACGGGGTCGGACCGGCGGTCATCTTCGACATCGGCGGGGGTTCGACCGAACTGGTGCTGATCGAGCCGGGCGGGCCGGTGCCGCGCATCCTCGACTGGCTGAGCGTGCCCTGGGGCGTGGTTTCGCTGACCGATTCGGTGCAGCCGCCCGATGGCACGAAACAGGGCCGCGCGGCCCGCTATCGCGAGATGCGGCGACTGGTGTCCGAAAGCTTCACACCATTCGCCGAGCGCATCGCCGAGACGGCACGCAAATCCGGGACGATCCGCCTGCTGGGCACCAGCGGCACGGTGACCACGCTGGCGAGCATTCATCTCGAGTTGCCGCAATACGACCGGCGCGCGGTCGACGGGCTGATCGTGCCCTCGCACTCGATGCGCGACATTTCGCTGCGTCTCTCGACGATGAGCGAAAAGGATCGTCGGACCCTGCCCTGCATCGGCGACGATCGGGCCAATCTGGTGGTCGCGGGATGCGCGATCCTGGAATCGATCCTCGATATCTGGCCGGCCAAGGAACTCGCGGTGGCCGATCGCGGCATTCGCGAGGGTATCTTGCGCAGCCTGATGGCCGCCGACGAAATTGCCGAGCGGAGCCGCGAAAACCGCGTCCGCGCGCAGGGGCAGGACCTGTGAGCCGCTCGGGCCGCGACTCCGAACGGCGGGTCAAGACGGCGAAGGGCCGCACCGCATCCTCCACCCGCTGGCTCGAGCGCCAGCTCAACGACCCCTACGTCAAGCAGGCCAAGGCCGACGGATACCGCAGCCGCGCGGCCTACAAGCTGCTCGAACTGGACGAGAAGTTCGCGCTACTCAAAGGCGTGCAGCGGGTCGTCGATCTGGGGATTGCACCAGGCGGTTGGAGCCAGGTGGTACGCAAGATCGCGCCCAGGGCCGCGATCGTCGGGATCGACTTGTTGCCGACCGAACCGATCGAGGGCGTCACCATCTTCGAGATGGATTTCATGGACGACGCCGCGCCTCAGGCACTGGAGGACGCTTTGGAAGGCACCCCCGATCTCGTCCTCAGCGACATGGCCGCGAACACGGTGGGCCACAAGCAGACCGACCACCTGCGCACCATGGGATTGGTCGAAGCCGGCGCCTGGTTCGCGATCGAAACGCTGGCACCGAACGGCAGTTTCGTCGCCAAGGTGCTCGCCGGCGGAACCGATGCGGAACTGCTGACCCTGCTCAAGAAACACTTTCGCACGGTCAAGCACGCCAAGCCCCCGGCCAGCCGCAAGGGCTCGTCGGAATGGTATGTGGTGGCGCAGGGATTCAAGGGGCGCAGCTAGCGCCGCGCCTCGCCCATCGTTTGCCGTACGAGGCTCCGGCTGCCGGAGCCCGCGGGGACTAACCGCCCGGCTTGAGAGGTCCGTCGTTGGTCGTGGCTGGCTGATTGGTCGGAACCGGCTGCTCGTCGCCCATGGCGCCCGCGGCTTCCGGAACGTCGGGAGCCGCTCCCTCGGTCACGCCCGGACCCTCGCCCGCACCGTCGAGGCCTTCGACGCCTTCAACCGCAACGACCGGCTCGGGCTTGGCCGGCGCTCCGCCAAAGGTCGACAAATACTCCATCACATTGGCGCGATCTTCCGGGTCCGACAGACCTGCGAAGCTCATCTTGGTGCCGCTGGCGAATGCGCGCGGGCTGGCGAGCCAGTCGTCCATGTTCTCCCAGGACCATTCGCCGCCATGCTCGCTCAGGGCGCTGGAATAGGCGAAGCCCGGGGCATGCGCACCGATCGCGGCACCCATCACGCCATAGAGGTTGGGACCGATGCCATTTGCCGCACCCTGCTCAATCGTGTGGCAGGCTGTGCATTTGGCGAACACCGCTTCGCCCGCGGCGGCATCGGCGGATGCCAGCAGCGTTCCGAGGTCTGGTCCAGCATCCTCGCCCGCGCCCTCTTCCGGAGCATCGATGAAATAGCCGGGCTCCTCGGGCATTTCCGGGCTATCGGCATGGAAATACATGCCCGAACCGATCGAGGCGCCGAGCGCGATGATCCCGGCAAAGAGAACCCATCCGGAGGCGGTATTGAACTTGTCGTCCATGCGTGAGTCGTCCGCAAACCTGTTTGATTGATGTCCGTTGCGCGCCGCTCTAGGGGCGCAGCGGCCCGCGCGCAAGTGCGAGCGATGCGCCCCGACCTGCATAGGCTGCAATTCGCTTGCGGGGGCGACGGGGCACCGATAGCACCCACCGCCATGCGCAAATTTCCCAAGCCCGCACTCGCCATGGTCGACACGATGCGCAGCGCCGCGCAGGCCGATCCTGCGCGCAGCATCGCCTTCGGCGGCGCGCCGGGATCCAATTCGCACCAGGCGACGATGCAATTCGCACCCGAGGCGCTGCCGCTACCCTGCTATGGCTTCGAAGACGCGCTCGATGCGGTGAAAGCCGGACAGGCGGGCGCCGCCATGATCCCGATCGAGAATTCGCAGCACGGGCGGGTCTCGGCTATCCACTTCCTGCTCCCCGAAAGCGGGCTGGCGATCGTGGCGGAGCATTTCATGCGCATCACCCATGCCTTGATGGCGCTGGGCGAGGGACCGTTCGAGGCTGCCTACAGCCATCCCCAGGCACTCGGGCAATCGCGCGAATTCCTGCTGGCGCGCAATATCGTGCCGATGAGCTATGCGGACACCGCCGGAGCGGCAGCCTACGTTGCGGAGTGCAAGCGACCCGAGCTGGCCGCGCTGGCCCCGCCGATGGCGGCCGAGCTCTACGGGCTCCGAATCGTCGAAAGCGCGGTCGAGGATGCGCACGACAACACCACCCGCTTCGTGCTTCTCGCCAGAGAACCGCGCGATCCTGCGAGCCTGGAGGGAGCGCAGGCGATGACGACCTTCATCTTCGAGGTGAAGAACGTGCCCGCCGCGCTCTATAAGGCGCTTGGCTGTTTCGCCACCAATGGCGTCAACATGACCAAGCTGGAAAGCTATCAGAAGGGCGCCAGCTTCGCCGCGACCCGGTTCTACGCCGATATCGAAGGCGCGCCCGGCGATCCGCGGGTCGACAGTGCGCTGGAAGAGCTGGCTTTCCACTGCAATAGCGTGCGCCTGCTCGGCAGCTACGCCCAGGCGCGCAAGCGCGGATGAATATGCCGACCCGTCGCAACGTTTTGCTCGGTGGTCTCGCCATGGCGGGATCCGCCTGCGTACCGATCGAAGCGAGTACGGCTTCCCGACGGGAAGCCAAGCTCCGCATCGTGGAGGCGGCGGCCGGCGGGGAGCTGGGCGTGTTCGCACTCGATACCCGGACCGGGCTTGGTCATCGACAGACCGAGCGCTTCGGCCATTGCTCCAGCTTCAAGGCCTCGCTCGCGGCGATGGTGCTGCAGCTCGACGCCGAAGGGACGATCTCGGCGGATGAGCATGTTCGCTGGACGCGCGATCAGCTGATGTCGGTTTCGCCCTTCACCACCAGGCGGCTCGAAACCGGCGCAAGCTTGCGCGAACTGGCGGAATTCACGCAGAAATATTCCGACAACGCCGCGGCGAACATCCTGCTGGCGAAGCTGGGCGGACCCCAGGCGCTGACCGCGTTCTGGCGCAGCATGGGCGACGAGATCAGCCGCCTCGACCGTACCGAGCCCGCGCTCAACCAGGTGCCGCCGGGCGAATCCCGCGACACCACCACCCCGCAGGCCATGGCGACCACGCTGGCGCGCTTGCTCTACGGCGGCGGGCTGGCCGCAGAGGCGGGCGCCCAGCTAAAAGGCTGGATGCACGACACTCCCACCGGCCTGCGGCGGGTGCGCGCAGGGCTGCCCGACGGCTGGCATGCAGGCGACAAGACCGGCACCTCGACCTGGCCGGGAATGGGAAGCCTCTATGTCGATATCGGCTTCATCGAACCCCCGGGGCGCGCGCCGTTGACCTTCGCGACCTACTACCGCGCGCCGGAAACGCATGACGGGATGGATCCGGTCTCCGAAGCCGCGCTGGCACAGGCAGGGGCCATCATCGCCCGCTGGGCCGCCGGCT
>JAHJPT010000122.1 GCA_018819685.1 Alphaproteobacteria bacterium | reverse complement strand
CAAGGGCGGCGATATCGTCTTCGAGGCGGTGCAGGGCCTCAATACCCTGATCGACTTTCGCTATTCGCAGCATTTCAAGGCCCAACGCGGCACGCATGGCATGGGCAAGGATCGCACCGGCGCCGGCGCCGACGATCTGGTGATCCCGGTCCCCGTGGGCACGCAGATCCTCTCGGAGGACAAGGAAGAGGTGCTCGCCGACTTCACCGAGGTCGGCCAGCGCATCGTCTTCCTCGAAGGCGGCATCGGCGGGCGCGGCAATGCCAGCTACAAGACCTCGACCAACCGCGCCCCGCGCCAGCATCAGCCGGGGATTCCGGGGCAGGAGATGTGGGTCTGGCTGCGGCTGAAGCTGCTCGCCGATGTCGGCATGCTGGGCCTGCCCAACGCCGGCAAGTCGACCTTCATCAACCAGGTCTCCAACGCCAAGGCCAAGGTCGGGCATTACGCCTTTACGACGCTGGTGCCCAAGCTGGGCGTGGTGCGCCACCGCGCGCGCGAATTCGTGGTCGCCGATATTCCCGGCCTTATCGAAGGCGCAGCGGAAGGCGCCGGGATCGGCGATCGCTTCCTCGGCCATATCGAGCGTTGCCGGGTGCTGATCCATCTGGTCGATATCTCCGGCGACGATCCCGCCGAAGCGATGCGGACGGTCAATGCCGAGCTCGCGGCCTATGGTTCCGGCCTGGCCGACAAGCCGCAGCTGATCGCGCTCAACAAGATCGATCTGGCGGACGACGAGCTGGCCGAGGGCTTCGCCGCCGAATTGCGCGAAGCGGGCGCCGAACGGGTGTTCAGCATCTCCGGCGCGACCGGGGCGGGGATGGAAGCGCTGCTCGATGCGGTGCTGACCTATCTGCCCGACCGGACCTCGACCGAGACCAAGGCGGCCGAGATCGAGGATACCGAAGCGGCGGACCAGATCGTCTGGTCGCCGCTCTGACGGCTTTGCGATAAACCCCCACGGATGGAGATCGCCACCCTCTCGGACTTGCGCGGCGCGCGGCGGCTGGTCGTCAAGATCGGCTCGGCGCTGCTGATCGAAGACGGCAGGCCGCGCGCCGAATGGCTGGATTCGCTGGTCTGGGAACTGGCGGCCTTGCGCGAACATACCGAGATCATCGTCGTCAGCTCGGGCGCGATCCCGCTGGGCGCGGCGCGGCTCGGGCTGGCGAAGGGAGGGCGCGGCAGCCTTGCCGATGCGCAGGCGGCGGCTTCGGTCGGCCAGGTCGAGCTTGCCCGGCTGTGGTCCGAAGCGCTCGACCGGCAGGGAATCATCGCTGCGCAATTGCTGGTGACGCTGGGCGATCTGGAAGACCGCCGCCGCTATCTCAACGCCTCGGCCACTCTCGCGCGGCTGATCGAGGCGGGTGCGGTCCCGGTGATCAACGAGAACGACAGCGTCGCAACCGAGGAGATCCGCTTCGGCGACAACGACCGGTTGGCGGCTCGGGTGGCGCAGGCGGCCAGTGCCGATGCGGTGGTGCTGCTGTCCGATGTCGAGGGTCTCTACGACCGCCATCCGCGCGAGCCGGGAGCAGTGCTGATCGAGCGGGTCGATGGGGTAACAGCCGAGATACTGGCGATGGCCTCGGCGGATTCGGGTTCGGGGCTAGGGCGCGGCGGCATGGCCGCCAAGGTCGAGGCGGCGCGGATCGCCGAGCGCGCGGGGATCGCGCTGGCGATTATCGACGGCACCGGCCATGCACCGCTCGCCAAAGCGCTGGATGCCGGACGCGGTACGCTGTTCCTCCCGCAGCGCGACGAGGGCTCGCGCAAGGCTTGGCTGGGCGGGCGCCTGACGGTCGCCGGCGTGCTCGGCGTCGACGAGGGCTGCGTCGCGGCGCTTGGGCAAGGCGCGAGTCTGCTCGCTGCCGGGTTGAGCGAGGTCGAGGGAGACTTCGTGCGCGGCGATCTTGTGGCGATCCATGGGCCTAAGGGCGAGCGGCTCGGCCAGGGGCTGGTCGAATACGCCAGCCACGAATGCCGCGCCATAATTGGGCTGCGCGAGGCGGAGCAGGAAGCGCGGCTCGGCTATACGCCGAGGGCCGCGGTGATCCATCGCGACCATATGGTGCGGACATGAGCCTCGCGGTCACGGGAACGACCGGTTTCGTCGGCCAGGCGCTGCTCGATGCGGCGGCGCGGGCGAGAATGCCGGTTCGGGCGCTGACCCGGCGCCCGCAGGAGCGGCGCGAGGGCGTCGAATGGATCGAAGGCGACCTTTCCAACCGCAGCGCGCTCGCCGAGCTGACCAGCGGGACGCGCGCCGTGATCCATATCGCGGGTCTCACCAATACCCCCGATCCGCAGCGATTCGAGCAGGCGAATGTCGCGGGTACTGCGTCCTTGATCGAAGTCGCGCGTTCCGCGGAGGTGGAACGCTTCGTCTTCGTCTCCTCGCTGTCGGCGCGCGAACCAAAGCTGTCAGCCTACGGCGCCTCCAAGGCGCGCGCCGAGGAACATGTGGCTGCCAGCGGGCTTGACTGGACCATCGTTCGCCCTCCTGCGGTCTACGGGCCGCGTGATCGCGACATGTTCGAGCTGTTCCGCGCGGCGCGAGCAGGCGTGGTGCCGATGCCGCCGCGGGGCCGCGCATCGCTAATTCATGTCGACGATCTGGCAGAATGCCTGCTGGCGCTGGTTCCGGGAGGCGAAGGCGTGAGCGGCGCCATTCTGGAGCCCGACGATGGGCGCCCGGGCGGCTATGCGCATCGCGAACTGGCGCAGGCGATTGGTCGCGCATTGGGGCGGGAGCGCGTGTTCGCACCGCATCTGTCCGCCGGAGTGCTCGCGCTTGCTGCCCGGGCGGATCGCCTGCTGCGCGGCGAAGAAGCCAAACTCACGCCGGACCGGGTGGGCTATATGTGCCATCCCGACTGGGCTGCGCGCAGCGATCGGCGCGTGCCGGATGCCGTCTGGCACCCCCGGATCGGTGGCGAAGAAGGTCTGGCAGCGACGGCTGCGTGGTATCGCGCTGCGGGCTGGCTCTAGCCGAGACCGATCAGAGGAAGGGTTCTTCGCCCGGCTTGTGGATGCCGCATTCAACCTTGTCCCAACCCTTCCAGCGGCCCGAGCGCGGGTCTTCGCCGGGGGCTACCTTGCCGGTGCAGGGGGAGCAGCCGATCGAGGGATAGCCGCGCTCGACCAGCGGGTGGCGCGGCAGGTCGTGCTCGGCGAACCAGCCGGCGATCCGCTCGGCGTTCCAGTCGATCAGCGGATTGATCTTGAGCCGCCCCTGCGCGTCCGAAGTGTCGATCTCGAACCGCGGCAGTTGCGCGCGGGTCGAGGACTGGAACGCCTTGCGCCCGGTGAAAGTGGCATCGTAGCCAACCAGCGCCTTGGCTAGCGGCCGCACCTTGCGGATCTCGCAACAGCCGTCGGGATCGAACGACCAGCGCAGCCCGTTTTCGTCCCGCTTCTCGAGCTCGTCCAGTTCAGGGTGGAGATTGACCAGATTGGTCAGCCCGAGCCGCTCGACCAGGGCATCGCGATAGGCGAGCGTTTCGGGGAAATGCTTGCCGGTCTCGAGGAACAGCACCGGGATGCCGGGGTCGATCTGCGACAGCAGATGGAGCAGAACTGCACTTTCGGCACCGAAGCTGGAGACCGTCGCCAGATCGCCGATCAGCCCGTCTTCGATTACCGCGCGCAGCATTTCCTGCGTGTCGCTGCCGCGGAACATGCGGTTGAGGCGGATCGCGTCGTGCTCCGAGAAGCGCGGCCGCGTGTCGAGCCGGTCGATGGCGCGCAATTCGTTCATGCGTGCCGCTTGGTCCAGATCGGGGTGCGGTCGTCGGCGGCGGACTGGTAGACCTCGGGCCAGCGCGCCAGTGCCGCCTCGACATCGCCCGCATCGAGCGGCGCATCGGGACCGAAGGAATCGAAGCCGCAGCGGCGCAT
>JAHJPT010000121.1 GCA_018819685.1 Alphaproteobacteria bacterium | reverse complement strand
GCTTTCGCCAATGGCAGCGCGAAAATCGAGACCCCGCCGGTACCCTGGACCAGCACGGTGTCGCCCGGCTTGAGCGAATAATCGACGAACAGCGCGCGCCAGGCGGTCACCCCGGCGCAGGTCAAGGTTGCAGCTTCGGCATGCGAAAAGCCGGTGGGGGCGCGGGTGAAGGACGCGGCCGAGGCGGTCACATGCTCGCGGGCGTAGCCGTCGATGCCGTCGCCTGGAACGCCGGTAAAGGCGGAGCTGAGCGGCGCGCCATCGAGCCATTCGGGGAAGAAGGTGCTGACGACGCTGTCGCCGACCGAAAACTCGGTCACGCCATCGCCGACCGCGGTCACCTCTCCTGCTCCGTCGGACATCGGGATGCGGCCCTGCGGCGTGGGGATCATCCCCCTGACCACCGCATAATCGTGGTAATTCAGCGAGCTAGCTTTGAGGGCCACCATGATCTCGCCGGGGCCGGGAGCCTTGGCGTCGTCGATATCGACATATTCGAGCGCTTCGAGCGTGGAGGGCGTCGCTCCCGTGCGGATGGCCTTCATTCGGCGGCCTCCGCCAGCTCGACCCGCTGCGGACCGCGGATCAGCCCGCCGGGCGTGGCCCCGGTCCATGCGCCCTCGCGGAAGGTGACGGCGCCGTGTTTGATCGTTGCCACATAACCCTCGGCCTTCTGGAGCAACCGCTTGCCGCCCGCGGGCAGGTCGAAGGCCAGCCAGGGCTTGCCCAGCTTGAGCCGCTCGAAATCGATGATGTTGAGATCGGCGAGATAGCCCGGCGCGATGATGCCGCGATCCTCCAGCCCGTAGAGTCGTGCGGTATCGGCGCATTGGCGCTTGATCGCATTCTCGAGCCCGATCGTGCCGCGCGCCCGATCGCGCACCCAATGCTGGAGCATGAAGGTGGGCGAGGCGGCATCGCAGATCGTCCCGCAATGCGCGCCGCCATCGGAGAGCGAATTGACCGTGTCGGAATCCTGCTGGAGCGTCTCGAGGAAGTCGAGATTGCCATCGGCGTAGTTGAGGATCGGCAGATAGATAAAGCCTTTGCCCTCGTCGCTGCACAGCAGGTCGTAGGCGTATTCCTCGCCCGTTCTGCCCGCCGCCTCCGCGCGCGCGGCGATACTTTCCTCGGGCTGGGGCTCGTAATCGAAATCGGGGTCCATCTGGTACTGCATCGCCCAGCCGCCGCACACCACCATCACCAGCGGGAGGATGTCCTGATTGACCTGCGACAGGTCGTTCTGCTCGGACAGCAGCCGCGCCTTGAATTCGGGATCGAGCAGCTTCGCGCGCTGTTCCTCCCACGGCAGGGTCTCGATCGCCTGGAAGCTCGGGCGGAACCGGAACGGATGGACCGTGCCCTGCCACGCCATCACGATGCCATTGCCGCGCAGCGCGATCTGCGCGACGATATTGGCGCCATTGTCGTTTTCGGCGCGCATTGCGGCGATCTGCTCGTCGAGCGGCATTTCCTTGGCGATCGACTGCAGCGCGGCGAAGGTGACGGGGAGGCCGGTCTCGCGGCTCATGGCGCCCATCCAGCCGAATTCGTCCCACTCGCGCTTCATGTCGCTGGCCATCTCGAACACGCCATGGCCTGCGCGGCCCATCGCGCGACCGATTTCGATCAGTTCCTCGGCGGTGGCGGTGGTGCCGGGGACGACCTCGCCGTCGATATCGCGGTGGATCACGGTGCGGCTGGTCGAAAAGCCCAGTGCGCCTGCGCGCACCCCTTCCTCGACGATCTGCGCCATGCGCGCGATGTCGTCGGCGGTGGGGACCGCGCCTGGCCGCTCGCGCTCGCCCAACACATAGGCGCGCACCGCGCCATGCGGGACATGAGTCGCGACATCGACCGTGCGCGGCAGTTCTTCCAGCGCATCGAGATATTGCGGGAAGCTCTCCCACTTCCATGTCATGCCCTCGGCCAGAGCGGTGCCGGGGATGTCCTCGACGCCTTCCATCAGCCCGATCAGCCATTCGTGCTGGTCGGGCCGCGCGGGCGCGAAGCCGACGCCGCAATTGCCCATCACCACGGTGGTGACGCCGTGCCAGCTCGAGGGCGCCATCTCCTGATCCCAGGTCGCCTGGCCGTCGTAATGGGTGTGGATGTCGACGAAGCCCGGCGTCACGAGATGCCCTGCGGCATCGATTTCCTCCGCCGCATCGCCGGCGACGCTGCCGACCTGCGCGATCAGGCCGTCCTTGATCGCGATGTCTCCGGTAAAGCGGCTGTCTCCGGTGCCATCGACGATGGTGCCGTTGCGAATGATCAGGTCGAATGCGGGCATGTTGTGCTCCTCTCTCCGCCGAGGAAGGTTCCACATTGCAACCGATGAGTCCAGCCGGTTGTCGGCGGGATCGCGCTAGGCGGTGCTACTGCTACGCTCGGGCATGCGGACGAACAGCAGCGCGGTCAGCCCGATGGCGAACAGGATCGAGATCGAGGCCATGCCGATCCGCTGATCGGTGAACCACAGCGTGAAATACTCGACCAGCAGCGGCCCCATCCACACCGTGATCGTGCCAGCGATGGCGTAGAGCCCGAAGAACTCGCCGCTGCGCCCTGTCGGGGCAAGGGTCACGAGCATCGATCGGCTCGAGGAGATGCTCGCGGTGGCCGCGACCGCGACCACGCTGATCAGCGAGAGATAGACCACGTCGGACAAGGTCCGAAACGCCAACCCGTCCCAGACGGTGTAGTTGTCGATCAAGCCGAAGGCGAGGCTGTCGCGGGTGATGCTCAATTGGACGACCAGCGCGGCTACCATGGCGACGATCTCCACGATCAACGCGCGCTTCACCCCGAGCCTGGTGTCGAGCCAGCCGCCCAGCAGCCCGCCGCAAAAAGCGCAGGCCGAGGCGAAGATCGCGTAGCAGAGCATCTCGAGAAAGCCCCAGCCCAGGAACAGCGCGACATAGACCGCGCCCAGCGCCAGCAGCGCCGCCATCGCATCGGCATAGAACATCCGCGCGATCAGGAATTTCATCAGCTCGCGATATTGCGCCGCCTCGCGCAGAGTGCGCAGGACGCTCCTCGACCCGTCCACCAGCGCCGCGCGCCAGCTGGCTCCGGGGACACCGGGGTCCCTGGCGTAGAGGAAGAAGGGGATCGAGAAGAGCATCAGCCACACGCCGCAGATCGGTCCCGCAAGACGCATGTGTTCGAATTCGCCGACATCGACTCCGAACAGCGGCCCGGCGAAGGGCCAGCCGGTCAGCGCGGGGAGCACGAACAGCATCACCAGCGCGACGAAGATCAGTGTGGCGGCAAGATTTCCGAGCCCCAGGCCGAGCCCGGAAATCATCGACAGCCGGTCCGGTCGCCCCGCGACGCTGAGCATCGCGTTGTGGGTGACCTCGGAATAGGTGAAGGCGACATAGGCCACCACCAGCAGCGCCATTATTGCCGGGATCGGCAGGCCTTGGCCGCCGGGCCTTGCGAACCACAACAGGCACGAACTGATCGCGATCGTCGCCAGCGCGACCGCCAGCACCGGTTTGAGCCGCCCCCCGCGGTCGAGCGCGGCACCGAGGAAGGGGGCGGTCAGCGCGGCGATGATACCGGCCCATTTGGTGACCGAGGCGATCGTCGCCTGTCCCTGGGCATTGGCTGCGGCCAGCGCGGCTTCGGGACCGAGATCGGCCAGAGCCCCGCTC
>JAHJPT010000120.1 GCA_018819685.1 Alphaproteobacteria bacterium | reverse complement strand
CACAGGCAAGCTGGGCGAGGTGATGAACGAAAGCGTCGCCGCTGCCTTCAGCTTCGTGAAGGCGCGGGCGCCCGCCTATGGGATCAAGCCCAGCATCTTCCAGCGCAAGAACATCCATATCCACCTCCCCGAAGGCGCGGTACCCAAGGATGGCCCGAGCGCGGGCATCGGCATGGTGACCTCGATCGTTTCGACGCTGAGCGGCATCCCGGTCCGGCCCGAGGTCGCGATGACCGGCGAGGTGACCTTGCGCGGACGGGTGCTGCCGATCGGCGGTTTGAAGGAGAAGCTGCTCGCGGCGTTGCGCGGCGGGATCGAAACCGTGCTGATCCCCGAGGAGAATGTGAAGGATCTCGCCGACATCCCCGCCAAGGTGAAGGACGGGCTCGAGATCATCCCGGTCTCGCACATCGACCAGGTGCTCGAACACGCGCTGACCTCGGTTCCCGCGGAGATCGAATGGACCGAGGCGGACGACCTCGCGAGCCAGCCGCTCACTGCGGGCAACGGGAATTCGCCGGTGCGGACCGCGCATTGAGCGACGCAATGGTGCAGTGCCGCGACTCGGATTGCGGGCTCCGGCGCCAAATGGCCCGCGTCGGCGCAGCGGCCGGTTTTTCCCTTGGTTAAGCGGGCAATCACGCTGTTTTCAGGCTTTTAGAAGCGATTCCTGGGCCATCCGGGCGGATTTGCCTTTGACAGGTCCGCTGCAACTCGTTCAACTGCCCGCATTCGGAGACATGATTCACCGAGCCGAATTCAACACCAAGTGGGGGTTCCCTTAAGATGAACAAGAACGACCTGGTCACCGCAGTCGCCGATTCCAGCGGCCTCTCGAAGAGCGATGCCTCGAGCGCCGTCGAAGGTGTATTCGACGCGATCACCAAATCGCTCTCCAGCGGCGACGACGTGCGTCTGGTCGGCTTCGGAACCTTCTCGGTGGCCAAGCGCAAGGCATCCACCGGTCGCAACCCGCGGACCGGCGAACCGATGACGATCAAGGCATCGAACCAGCCCAAGTTCAAGGCCGGCAAGGGCCTCAAGGATGCCGTCAACTAGGACGATTATCCACCCCGCCAGGCCGGCGGGCTGAACGGACGAACGCCGCATCGCTCCTCACGGTCGATGCGGCGTTTTCCCTTTTGGGCCCTCGCTCAGCGGGTCGCCACCGCGTAGAGCGCGATCGCTGCGGCGTTCGAGACGTTGAGGCTCTCCATGTCCTCGCCGATCGGCAGCCGCGCCAAGGCGTCGCAATGGCTGGCGACATTGTGCCGCATCCCCGGGCCCTCTGCGCCGAGCACCAGCGCCACCGGGCCGGCGGGCAGCGCCTGCGCCAGCGTCGTCTCGGCCTCCCCGGCCAGCCCGATGCGCCAGTAACCCGCCGCCGCCATGTCCTCGAGCGCGCGCGCCAGATTGACCACCCGTACCCAGGGCACCACTTCCAATGCGCCCGATGCCGCCTTGCCGATCACCCCGCCTTCGGGCGGGGCATGGCGGTCCTGCGTCACGATCGCCGCGGCACCGAAGGCCGCCGCCGAGCGCAGGATAGCGCCGACATTGTGCGGATCGGTCACCTGATCGAGCACCAGCAGCGGGCGATCGGGCTCGGCCTTGAGCACCTGGTCGAGAAAGACGTCGTCCAGCGCCGCGCAGTCGAGCACCAGCCCCTGATGCGGCGCGTCGCGCGCCACCAGACGGTCGAGATCGGGCATCCCGGCGTATTCGACCGTGAAGTCCTGCGGCAATTCGCCGTCGAGTTGCTCGATCGCCTCGCGCGTCGCCCATAATTTGTGGTGGCGCCGCTCGGGGTTCTTGAGCGCGGCCTCGACCGCGTGGTGACCCCACAGGCGCACTTGCCCGGTGCTCGCGCGCCCGCTTCCGCGCCCCCCCTGCATGCGTCCCGCGCGTCCGCGCAGCGCCTTCTTGCGCTCCGTCTTGGCCATATGGCTGCTCCCTTGTGGCAATAGCCGCGCCTCCTGCCAGCGTGGCCATTGACAGGCAAGCGCCGCTTCTCCAAAGGGGCGCCTCTCGGCCAGCGGGGTCGGTTTCGATCCCCCGCAATTCATTGCGAAACTGGCAAGCCAAGTGGACAGGTGGCCGAGTGGTTAAAGGCAGCAGACTGTAAATCTGCCCGCGCAAGCGTACGCTGGTTCGAATCCAGCCCTGTCCACCACTTGCCACCCCCCGTCGATCGCGCGATAGGCTAGGCCGACGCGGCCTTGCCGTAGCGGCCGCGCGGGATTACGCGTGCCAGCCATGAGAGCAGATATTGTGCCGACCGGGCGTCCCGTCATTTCCGCCACTGGATTATT
>JAHJPT010000119.1 GCA_018819685.1 Alphaproteobacteria bacterium | reverse complement strand
GGCCGGCGTATTCATTGCCCGCGAAGGTCGGCTTGCCCTCGGACCAGATCGACATATGCGTGTGCATGCCCGAGCCGTTATCCGCCTTGATCGGCTTGGGCATGAAGGTCGCGGTCTTGCCGTAGGCATGCGCCACCTGGTGGACGACGTATTTGTAGATCTGCATGTTGTCGGCGGTTTCGACCAGCGTCGAATAGGTCAGCCCGAGTTCGTGCTGCGCGGCGGCGACTTCGTGGTGGTGCTTGTCGCAGGGCAGCCCCATCTCGAGCATGGTGGCGACCATCTCGCCGCGGATGTCGGTGGCGGAATCGACCGGGGCGACGGGGAAATAGCCGCCCTTGGCGCGCGGGCGGTGGCCCATGTTGCCGCTCTCGTATTCCTTGCCCGAATTGGTCGGCAGTTCGATATCGTCGAGCGCGAAGCCCGAACCCGCGTAGCCGTCCTCGAAGCGGACGTCGTCGAACATGAAGAACTCGGCTTCGGGGCCGACATAGATCGTGTCGCCAATGCCCGAATTGCCGAGATAGGCTTCGGCGCGCTTGGCGGTGGTGCGCGGATCGCGCGCATACCAGTCACCGGTCGAGGGCTCGACGATGTCGCAGAATACGATCAGCGTCGGCTCGGCGGTGAAGGGATCGAGATAGACCCGTTCGAGATCGGGCTTGAGGATCATGTCGCTCTCGTTGATCACCTTCCAGCCGGCGATCGAGGAGCCGTCGAACATCAGCCCGTCCTCGAGCATGTCCTCGTCCAATGCGCCCGCGACCATCGTGAGATGGTGCCACTTGCCCTTGGGATCGGTGAAGCGAAGGTCCAGCCAATCGATGTCTTCGTCTGCGATCCGCTTGAGGATCTCGCTTGCACTTGCCATTGTCGTGTCTCCGTCTGGATGAAATTGCGTGAGGGGCGGGGCCCCGATTGTCTGGGTCGGATCGTCGGGATCAGATCGCGTCGTCGTCCCGTTCGCCGGTGCGGATGCGCAGTGCGGATTCCACCGGCGAGACGAAGATCTTGCCGTCGCCGATCCGCCCGGTCTGCGCGGCATTGGCGATCGCTTCCACGGTGCGCTCGGCGATCGCATCGGCGACAACGACCTCAAGCTTCACCTTGGGAAGGAAATCGACCACATATTCGGCGCCGCGATAAAGCTCGGTGTGGCCCTTCTGGCGACCGAAGCCCTTGGCCTCGGTCACGGTGATCCCGGAAACGCCGACTTCGTGCAGCGCCTCCTTCACCTCGTCCAGCTTGAACGGCTTGATGATCGCCTCGATCTTCTTCACGTGATGGTCGTCCCCGTCTGTGGCCTAGCTACGATTGCGGCGCGGCACATGTTCCAAGAACATAGTCGAAGAGACATATTCCAAGAATCGTGCCAGGCGCGCGGGCGAGCGTAGAGCATCGAAGCGGGCGCGCAAGGCCGGTTACGGGCAAGTTTCGAAAAGCATTGAGGTGCAAATTGCAACGGCATTGCCGCTGCCGAGGATGCTGCCCAAACTGCGTGCAGCGGCTGCTTGAATTTTAGGCAGCGGGAAGTCGAAGCCCGGTCGTTTCGGGAAGGCCGCACATCAGGTTGAGCGACTGGATCGCTGCCCCGCTGGCGCCCTTGCCGAGATTGTCCAGCCGGGCGACCAGCCGCGCGTGCCAACCACCGGCATTGCCGAAGACGAACAGCTCCATGGCGTCGGATGGCGGTGCGTTCGCTTCCAGCAGCAACTCGCTCGCTACGTCGCCGTCGCGGACCGATATGATCGGCGAATCCGCGTAGAACTCGCTCAGCGCGCTGCGCAGAGCATCGGCGGTGGGATCGCCCGCCATCGCCCCGAGATGAAGCGGAACCTCGACGATCATGCCGCGATAGGCGGGGATGACCGAGGGGGCGAAGATCACCCCATGCTCCAGTCCGGCATGGGCCTTCATTTCGTCCCTGTGCTTGTGCGCCATGTCGTAGCCATAGGCGCGGAAGGCGGGTGCCCCATCGGTTTGGAAACGCTCGATCAGGCTCTTGCCGCCACCCGAATACCCGCTGACGGCGTTGACGGTGTAGGGCCAGTCGGCAGGCAACAGTCCTTCACGCACCAGCGGCGCGACCAAGGCGAGAAAGCCGGTCGGATAGCAACCCGGGTTGCTGACCCGGCGCGCCTCGGCGACGCGGTCGCTTCCAACCAGTTCGGGGAAACCATAGCACCAGCCCTCCGCAGTCCGGTGGGCGGACGAAGCGTCGATGACACGCGTGCCCATCGCCAGGTCGAGGAGGCCCATTGCCTGACGCGCGGCCTCGTCGGGGAGGCAGAGGATGGCGATATCCGCCTCGTTGAGCGCTTCGCGGCGAGCGCCTTTGTCCTTGCGGCGGGATTCGTCGAGTTCGATGAGCGCGATGCCGTCGCGCCCCGCCAGCCGGTCGAGAATCTCGAGCCCGGTCGTGCCCGCCGCCCCATCGACGAAGACGCTATGCGGCATGATCGTCGGCGGGTTGCAGGCTCGCAGTGGGAATATAGCCGGTGGGGCCTTCGGGTCCGCGGCACACCCAGCACCAGCCGCCCGAGCAATCGAGCGCCTCGATTGCGCTGCCTGCGGATAGCGTGGCCAGTTCTTCGCTATCGGTACGCGGAGCCAGCATCAGTGGCGTATCCGCGTCCCCGATCGTGCGGATATGAGGGACGACGTAATGCACCGCAAGGAAACGCTGGGCGAGCGCCACATGCGCCAGATCGGCGCGCACCGGCAGCGTGCCCGGCTCGGGGCGTTCGACAGCACCGGTCAGGCCGACGATTCCGTCAGGCAGATCATAGGGCGCAGGCTGGCTCACAGCGCGATCGGAATCCTGGTCCAGGGCATGGCGGGGCGCTTAGCCGCGCAGAGGCCCTGCGGCAAGTATGACGCCCGCGTTACGCACTGGCGACGGCCCCGTCTGCGAGTCCGCTAGGCACTGCCATAGCGGTTCCGGAGCATGTGCCAGGCGGCGCGCAGGCCGTAGGCCTCGCCGCCTTTCGGGCGACCGGGCTTGGCCGTCGGGCGCCAGGCAAAGGTGTCGAAATGCGCCCAATCGAGACCGTCGCCGACGAATTTGTCGAGGAACAATCCGGCGACGCTAGCGCCGGCGAAGGAATTGGCATGGGCATTGTTGGTATCGGCGATGTCGGAGCCGAGCCACTCGGCATAGGCTTCGGGAAGCGGCAGCCGCCAGGGCTCGTCGTCATGCCCTCGTCCGGCGGCGATCAGGGCATCGGCAGTGGCGTCGCGGCGGACCATCAACGCGGGATAGTCGGGCCCCAGCGCCACCCGCGCCGCGCCGGTCAGCGTGGCGAAATCGATGATCAGGTCGGGGTCTTCCTCGCTGGCGCGGGTCAGCGCATCGCCGAGGATGAGCCGCCCCTCGGCGTCGGTGTTGCCGATCTCGACCGTCAGCCCCTTGCGCGAGGAAAGAACGTCGCCAGGACGAAAAGAATCGCTCGAAATGGCGTTCTCGACCGCCGGAACGAGACAGTGCAGCCGCACCTTGAGGCCGGCCGCCATGATCAGCCCGGCGAGGGCGAAGGCATGTGCCGCGCCCCCCATGTCCTTCTTCATCAGCTTCATGCCGCTGGCCGATTTGACATCGAGCCCGCCCGAATCGAAGCATACCCCCTTGCCGACGATGGCGAGCACCGGATCGCTTTGCTTGCCCCAGGTGAGATGCAGCAGCCGCGGGGCATGCTTGCGCGCTGCCGCGCGACCCACCGCGTGAATCATCGGATAATCCTGCTCGAGCGCATCGCCGCGCACGACCTGCAATTCGCCCCCGTGTTGCCTGGCAAGGCGCTCGGCCTGCTCCTCGAGCGCGGCGGGGCCCATGTCCTCGGCCGGCGTGTTGACGAGATCGCGCACCAGGCAGACCGCGCCTGCCTCGGCGATGGCGGCGTCGATCTTGCCCGCATCCTTGGTCAGGAGCACCCGTGGACCGATGGGCTTGTCCGGCTTCTTGTAGCGATCGAAAATGTATTGCGCGGTCTGCCAGCCATGCAGCGCCGGGCCGGGTTCGCCGTCGGCGCGGCGATAGGTGCCCTCGGGCAGATCTTCGGCGAGCTTGGCCATGCACCAGCTCGACAGTTCGGCAGGGTTGGCTACCCCACCGACCGCGAACCAGCCGTCACCGTCGGGCACGATCGCGGTCTGATAGCCGCCGCCGTCGAATTTCTGCGCCGCCAGCGCCGCTCGCTGGCCGGAGGAGAGCTGTTTCGCCCATGCTTCGAATCCCTCGCGCTTTACAAGATGGATGGGAATCGCGTCCTGTCCGCGATCCGGCTGGATCAAATCACTGGTTTCGGCCATGGCTCGGCGGTCCTGTTCTGGTTTTGCGTATGGCAAAGGAATGCGAATGAACCCGCGCCTGTTCCTGATTGCAGCCCTGCTGTCGAGTGCCGCCTGCTCGGAGGCGAGCGAGATGGAAGAAACTCTCGGCACTTCTGCCGAAGCCGGTTCCACCGCCGGAACGCCCGTCCCGCCGCCGACGGCCGCCGGGGAAGGGCGCGCGATCGTCGAAAGCAACGACGATTTCGAGTTCGAATATTCCTGGCCGGGCGAAGCCAATTCGATCCCTGCGCTGGCGTCCGTGTTGCAGAGCCGCGCCGACACTGCGCGCACCGAACTGGTCGAGGCGGCGCGCGAGGATCGTGCGGCTGCGGCGGAGGCGGGCTATCCCTTCCGTCCACACAGCTTCTCGGGCGAATGGAAAGTGGTGGCGGATGTTCCCGGTTGGCTCAGCCTGTCGGGCACCGTCTCCACCTATGCCGGCGGCGCACACCCCAACACCGGCTTCGACAGCCTGCTGTGGGACAAGAGCGCCGGAGTGGCGCGCGCGCCGCTCGACCTGTTCCGCAGCCCGCAGAATTTCCAGAACGCGATCGCACGGCGGTTCTGCACCATGCTCGATGCCGAGCGCGCCGAGCGTCGCGGCGAGCCGGTGGATCCCGATGCCGACGATTATTTCAGTGCCTGTCCGGGTGTAGAGGAACTCACCGTGCTGCTCGGATCGTCCGATGGCGAAACCTTCGATCGCATCGGCATTCTGGTGATGCCCTATGTCGCCGGCCCCTATGCCGAAGGGTCGTATGAATTCGACCTGCCGGTGGACACCGCGCTGCTCGATGCGGTGAAGCCAGGCTACGATAGGGCGTTTTCGCTCGGGCCGCGAAACTAGCGAAACACATCAAAACCTCGCAATCCGGCGCACGTGTCGCTACATCGCGGCCATGACCGAATATCAGACCATCGACGGCACCGAGACCGTCCTTCGCGACGGCACGATCAAGCTCCACGGCGAGGAAGGCTTCGCCGGGATGCGCCGCGCCGGCCAGCTCGCCGCGTCCATTCTCGACGAGATCGCGCCCATGGTGCAGCCGGGTGTCTCCACCGCGGCGATCGACGACAGGGTGCGCGAACTCACGCTCGATGGCGGCGCGGTGCCCGCGACCATGGGCTATCGCGGCTATGCGCACAGTTGCTGCATCTCGATCAACCATGTCATCTGCCACGGCATTCCCAGCGACAAGCTTTTGAAAGAAGGCGACATCATCAATATCGACGTGACCCCGCTGCTCGACGGCTGGCACGGCGACACCAGCCGCATGTACTTCGTCGGCGAACCGCCGCTCAAAGCGCGGCGGCTGGTCGAGGTGACATACGAATGCCTGATGCTGGGAATCGCGGCGGCGCAGCCCGGAGCGCGGCTGGGCGATGTCGGCGCGGCGATCGAGGCGCATGCGCGCCAGTACCGTTACGGCGTGGTGCGGGAATTCTGCGGTCATGGGCTTGGCCGGCTGTTCCATGACGCCCCCGAGGTGATCCACGCTGCCAAAGCGGGCACCGGGCCCGAGCTCAAGCCGGGAATGTTCTTCACGGTCGAGCCGATGATTAATTTGGGGCGCCCGCACGCCAAGCTGCTCAACGACGGCTGGACCGCGGTGACCCGCGACAAGAGTCTCTCGGCGCAATTCGAGCATTCGCTCGGCATCACCGAGACCGGCAACGAGATCTTCACCCAGAGCGCGAAGGGCCTGCACCAGCCGCCTTACGGCTGAGGGGTCGGTACTTGATTGTGCAGTTTGCCGGAATGGCAGGTTTTATCGCTGACGGTGCTGCGGAGCATTGACCCCTTCTGGGGTGGAAATATGCCCTTGGTGTTGACCCGAAGGTGCGTCAGGGAAAGCGCCTAGCCTGATGACTGAGGCACAAAGATCTACCACAAACGCATACTGGCCGAGTGTTTTCATCGGCGCCTACGGCGGCGTTATTTTGCAGATAATTGCCGTTTCTTGGGGCGGCCCTATCGACCTGCCCGAACTGTGGTTGGCTCCAGTGCTAGTCCTCGTCTACGGTATGCTCGCAGTTCCATTCGTAGCGTTTGGCTTGGTGCTTTTCGGTCTGACCGTCTCCGCTGTAATTCACCGATGGGCGCAAGACTGGTGGGTGGGCCCATTCGCAGCGCTATGGGGCGGCGTCGCGGGCAAGCTCATGTTCTACGGCATCGACCACCTCATGTTCTTTGGCTATTACGACCTCTTGCAGATCAGCCTATCTGACATGGGCATTTTCTACGGCGTGCCGACCGGGATCGCATGGTGGGTATTGCGTCGCCGAGAATTGGCCTGCAGCTAGCGCCCGCTTCCGGGTCGTCAACAGACGTTCCGGTCATAGCCATGGGCGGGGATTCCCTGCCTGGCTCATAGGCTCCAGCGGCCTTAAACCCAAGGCACTCCGAGCCGCACGAGACGATCGATCTTCTCGCGCGTGATGCCCCAGGCAGCAGGATCGACCTCGGCGATAATCGCATTGCCCGAGCGTTCGTCGCCCGCCACGACCAGTTCGTTACGGGTAAATTCCCGCTGACGGGTCGAATAGAAGGCCAGCACCTTGGGCCGGGTCGAGTTGCGACCGCCTTCGATGACGACGCCGAGGCGGTCATCGCGCAATCGCACCACGGTGCCCAAGGGAAACACGCCGATACTCACCATGAATGCGGACAGTATCTGCGGGTCGAAGTGGCCGGACCACTGGCGCATCCGCGTGATCGCATCCAGCGGCGACCAGGCATCCTTATAGGGGCGGTTGGAGGTCACCGCATCGTATACGTCGCAGATCGCTCCCATCCGTGCCGCCTGGCTGATCTGTTCGGCACGAAGCCCGTGCGGATAGCCGGTCCCATCGATCTTCTCGTGGTGGTGCTGGCAGACATCCAGTGCGGTAGCAGGAAGATTGCCGACTTCGCCGAGCAGGCGATAGCCTTCTAGCGCGTGGGTTTTCGCCAGCACATATTCTTCATCCGTCAGCTTGCCCGGCTTGTTGAGCACCTCTGCCGGGACCATCACCTTGCCTATGTCGTGGAGCAGGCCCGCCGTGCCCAGCTCCGCCGCCGCTTGCTCGTCGATGCCCAGCTGGCGGGCCAGATTGACCATCAGCGCACAGACCGCGACCGAATGCAGATAGGTATATTCGTCCTTTTTTTTGAGCCTCAGAACCTTGAGCAGCGCGTGGCGATTGCTCTCGATCGAGGTGACGACCTCCTCGACGACGGCCGAAACGGCGCAGGATTCGATGGCTTTCCCCAGCCGGGCGGCGTCGAACACTCCGCGGACGACATCGCGAGCCCGGTTGACGACCTGCGTCGCAGCGGCGGTTTTCTCGTCGGGTGTGCGGGTGTCTTCGGCTGGCACCTGCGTCCAGGCTTGCGCTGGAAGCGGCAGGTCGCGGCCCTTGGATGTGTCGATCAGCAATGTCGCGATATCGCTACGCAGAACGGTTTCAAGATCGCTCTCACGCCGAAGCAGAAAGTTGCGGCTCCAGAACGGGTGATCGAACCACGAGCCGTCGAAGGCATGGATGTACATGCCGACCTGGAGCTGGTCGCATTGAATGCGTCTGAGCGTCACGCCGCGTTCTCCGACCGCCCGACTGTATGCGGATTCAAGACTGCCTGCTCCAACAGAACCCCGATAGCGTCATTATAGAACGGTCGGGGGCGATGTTGTGCGTCAGGAAAAAAGAGTGCTCGGGGCCCCCGAGCTAGCTGTCGCGGGCGGCGCGGATCGCAGCTCCGGCGGCAAACGGGGTCAGCGCGCACAGCCCCAGACTGATTGCGGCGGTCAGGGCCAGACCGGTGCCGTCGCCGGGGCGCGCAAGCGAGCCTGCGCCGAAGATCAGGATGGGGACGGCGAGCGGGATCACCATCAAGCCGGAAAGCGCCGCGCCGCCGCGCAGCGTGGCGGTCAACGCGGCGATCGTGAGGCCGATCGCGGCCAGACCCGGGGTGCCGGCGAGCAGACCCAGCACTAGGATGCGCAGCGTCTCTGCGGGCAGGTTAAGGAGCCCGGCGGCGGGCAGCGCGGCGAGCAGCAGGAGCGGCGCAAAGGCCAGCCAGTGTGCGAGCAGGCGGCTGGCCATCGCCAGCTCTTCAGAGACCCCGCGCAAGTGCAACTGGTCGAACACGCCGGTTTCCAGATCGGCGCTTACCAGCCGCTCGAGCGGGAGGATCGCCGCCAGAAGTGCCGCGACCCAGATCACGCCGCCGCCGGTGCGCGCGAGCAATTCGGGTTCCGGCCCGACAGCGAAGGGGTAGAGCATCGCCACCGCGAGGAAGAACAGCAGCGGCAGCAGCGAACCGCCGCGCCGCCCGCCGGGCAGCAGCACCGCCAGATCGCGCCGCAGCAGCGCAACGATCACGCGGCGAACTCCGCAAGATCGAGGGTGGCGGTCGGGGCGGCAAAGCGCTGGTGCGAGGCGATCACCGCGATCCCGCCGGATGCGAGGTGCCGGACCATCAATTGTTCGGCAAGCGCCAAGCCGCGCGTGTCGAGCCCGTTGAACGGTTCGTCGAGCAGCCAGATCGGCGCTTGCTGCCCCAGCAGCCTGGCGAACGCTGCGCGCTTGGTCTGCCCGGTGGAGAGATAGCGCACCGGGACATCGAACAGGTCGTAGAGGCCCAGAGTGTGGGCGTGCTCCGTCACTGCCATCGGCTTCGTCCCGTCGAGCGCGGCCCAGAAGCCGAACGCGGTCTGCAGGCTGGCCTGCGGGTCGAGCGCCGCGCGCTCGTCGAGCAGGCCGATCGCGCCGCTGCGGGTCGTTTCGCCCGCGAAGGGGCGAAGCAGGCCGGCGAGGATGCGGATCAGGCTCGATTTGCCGATCCCGTTGGGGCCCGCGACATGGAGCGCCTCGCCGTGTTCGAGCGTGCAGGACACGCCGCGAAACAGCAGCCGGTCGCCGCGGCGGCAGGCGATATCCTTCGCGACGAGACGGGCTTGCATGGTTATGGGCGATAGGCAAAAGGCGCGCAGCCGACAAGCAAAGGAGATGGCACATGCCGGTTCAGCAGTTGAACGATGACGAACGCGCGAGTTGGCTGGACGCGCTCGACCACTGGTCGCTGGCACGAGACGGCAAAGCCATCGAGCGCAGCTTCGAATTTGGGAACTTCAGCGAGGCTTTCGCCTTCATGGCCCGCGTCGCCATGATCGCCGAGAAGCGCGATCACCACCCCGAATGGTTCAACGTCTACAATCGGGTGGAGATCACCCTGACCACGCATGACGCGGACGGGCTCAGCCTGCGCGACGTCAACATGGCGAAGGACATCGATGCGCTAGTTTAGGTCGCGCTGGTCTAGAACGGGGTGCTAGCGGCCCAGCGCGCGCGAACTGCTGCGCGACATCTTGCGCAAGCGGCCCGGCATCCAGCGCACCGCGAAGGCGAGCTTGCGCGCGGTCTTGCCGACGAGCGTATGGACCTTGTCACCATGGACGGCCTCCCAGGCCGCCAAGGCGACATCCTCTACGGGAGTAATCTCCAGCCCGGCGGCGTTGACGCGGTCGCGGATCGCTTCGTTGGCGCCGTGATTGGGGGTCTTGTCGAGCAGCGGGGTCTCGATGAAGCCGGGGCACAGCGAGCGGACCTTGATCCCGTCTTCGTGCCATTCGCCGTCGAGGCTTTCGGTCAGTCCGCGCACACCGAACTTGGTCGCGCTGTAGACGCTGGCGCCGGGCGAACCGAAGATCCCCGCAGCGCTCGCGGTGTTGAGTAGACAGGAGCCCGGTGCGGTCTTCTTGAGATGGGGGTGCGCGGCCTGCGCGCCGAACAGCACGCCCTTGAGGTTGATATCGAGGCAGCGCTCGATTTCCTCGGGGCTGTTCTCGATCAGCGAACCGCCGATCGGGATGCCGGCGTTGTTGACCACCACGTCTATCCGTCCGCCCGAGGCCATCGAGAAGGCGTTGAGCGCCACATCCCATTCCGCGCGGTCGCGCACGTCGAGCCTGTGGATGTAGTGATGCCCGCCCGGCAGGCCATCGGCGGTGACCTCCATCCCGTGCTCGTCGATATCTCCCAGCCCGACGAACCAGCCCTGCTTGCCGAAATGCTGCGCGATCGCGCGCCCGATACCCGAGCCGCCTCCGGTAACGAAAATCGCCTTTCTCGCGCCCAAACCCATTCTCCTGGAACAAACAAGCCGCGCGAAGAGCGTCTCCGCGCGGCCCGGTTGTTCACTCGATTTCCGTAAGCGTCAACCGCCGAGGGCTTCGGCCAGCCCCTGGACGAATTCCTCGCCCTCGACGATCTTCGCGGTCGATTCCGCGACCGTATCGCCGATCGGCTCGGCGCGACCCCCGAGGCAGGTGGCGAGGAAATTCTCGGTCACCGCGTTGAAGGCGATGTTGTTGGTCGGCTTGGCAAAGCCATGCCCCTCGTCGGGGAACAACACGTAGGTCACCGGAATGTCCTTTTGCTGCATCGCCGCGACGATCTGATCGCTCTCGGCCTGCTTGACGCGCGGGTCGTTGGCACCCTGGCCGATCAGCAGCGGTTTGACGATCTTGTCGGCGGAATGGAGCGGGCTGCGCTCCTTCAGCATGGCGAGGCCTTCGGGAGTGTTGGGGTTGCCCATCCGCTCGTGGAACTGCGCGATCAGCGGCTCCCAATAGGGCGGGATCGTCTCGAGCAGGGTTTCGAGATTGGACGGGCCGACGATGTCGATCCCGCAGGCGAATTTCTCGGGCGTGAAGGTGAGCCCCGCGAGCGCGGCGTAGCCGCCATAGGAACCGCCCATGATCGCCACCTTGTCGGGCGCGGTAATCCCCTCGGCCACCGCCCAGTCGACCGCATCTACCAGATCGTCGTGCATCTTGCGGCCCCACTCGAGATCGCCTGCGGAGATGAACTCCTTGCCGAACCCCGTCGAGCCGCGGAAATTGACGCTGAGCACCGCATAGCCGCGGTTGGCGAGCCATTGGTGATAGGAATTGTAGCCGTAGCCGTCGCGTGCCCACGGGCCGCCGTGGACCATCAGCACCATCGGCACGGCCGCTTCGGGCGTCCCGTCGCCATCGGTATCGCTGCCGGGCGGCAGCGTGAGATAGGAAGGCAGGGTCAAACCGTCGCGCGAGGTGAGTTCGAGCGGGTGCATCCGCTGCAGCGGTGCGCCTTCCAGCTCGGGCCGCGCGGTGTAGAATTCGCTCAGCGTATTCGCGGTTCGGTCGTAAATATAGGCTTTGGTGGGGGCAGTGAGCGGGTCGTTCCAGACGATCCACTTGCTGTCGTCCTCGGTTCGAGACTGGACGCCGTAATTGCCCTCCAGCCGCTCGTCCAGCCAGTCGAGCGAAGCCTTGGTCTCGGGATCGGTCGCGGTCCATTGCGTGGTCAGATAGGTAAAGCTGTAGGCTTCGACCTCGCCGGTCCGGGGGTCAGTCATCGCACCGCCGATATCGGCCTTGTCGTTCTGGGCGATCACCGTCTTTTCGCCGGTCGCGACATCCTGCGCGATCAGAGCGGCGGTGTTGCGGCCGCGGCTGTCGATCCAGTACATCGTCGTACCATCGGTGGTGAAACCGGCAGGTTGCGTGGTCAGCGAGTCCTCGAGCCCGGTGCTGTCGCTAGGCTCGGGCGCGATTTCACCGTCGACGATGGGAAAAAAGTCCATCCCGCCTGCGGCATTGGGGCGTAGCGCCATGCGCAGCGCGAGATTGTCGTCGGCGAGGAAGCCGGCGTAGGCGTCGTTCTGCTGGACCAGCGTCAGTTCTCCGCTGTTGAGATCGAGCATGTGGACATCGTGAAAGCGCGGATCGCGGTTGTTGACCCCGACCAGCACCTTGTCCTTGATCCGGTTGGAGGTGCCGATGAGCTCGACCCGGGTATTTTCGAATGGAGTGAGCGTCCGCTCGGCTCCGGTAGCGATGTCGACCCCGTAGAGGAGGTAGTTTTCGTCGCCGCCCTTGTCCTGCACATAGAGCACGCTGCGACTGTCGGGTGCCCAGAAATACTGCGGGATCGGCCGATCCGTCGAGGAGGTGATCGCTCGCGCTGCGTCCGGATCGCCGACCGGAGCGATCCAGACGTTCATCACCCCGTCCTTGGGCGCGCGCCAGCTGAGCCATTTGCCGTCGGGGCTGATCTGGCCGGCGGTACGGGTCGGATTGCCGAACAGATCGTCGCGCGGGATCAGTGGTGCGGAGACGGCCGGCGCGCCAGCCTGCTGACGGTGAGTGTCGGCCGCTGCTGCCGAGGGTAGCGCGAGCGAAGTCGCTGCAAGCAGCGCGGCTGTCTGTTTGATCATGATAATCTCCCCTGAGTCGAATTATGATGATCCGACCATAGACCAGCCTGATCGCGAGATAATCTCAATTCGACGAACGCACCTCGAGAATGGGTTTGCGGCAGTGCCTGCGCGATCAAAGTGCCGGATTGTCGTAAACATGCCAGGTGAAGATCGCCATCGCGCCGCGATGCGGGCGCCAGGGTTCGGCGATCGCGCGGACCGCCTTCTCGCTCGGTCGCTCCTCCAGTCCGAGCAGTCCGCCGACGCCCGCCTGCACCGCCAGATCCCCCGCCGGCCAGATGTCGGGTCGCCCTTCGGCAAACAGCAGGTAGATCTCCGCCGACCAGCGTCCGATGCCCTTGATCCGGGTGAGGTCGGCGATCGCCTCCTCATCGTCCGCAGGCAGGCGGTCGAGATCGAGCTGCCCGGCGGCGACCAGTTCGCACAGGCTGCGCGCATAGCCCTGCTTCTGACGCGAAAGGCCACAGGCGCGCAGCGCATCGAAATCGCGCTCCAGCAGGCTTTCGGGAGTGAAATCCTCGCCTAGCTCGGCCTCGAGCTTGCGCCACACTGCGGCGGCGGAGGCGACCGAGACCTGCTGGCCGACGATGGTGCGCAGCAGGGTCATGTAGCCGGTCGGGCGGATGCGCGGTTCGGGATGGCCGCAGCGCTCGAGCGCGCCAGCCACTGCTGGTTCGCGCTGCGCCAGCTCGCCCAGCGCGTGGTGCAATTGTTCCGCCGTGAGACCCATTCGTCCTCCCCGCGGTCCGCCTTGCCAAACCGCGCCGCCAGCCCTAGCAGCGCCTCCGAACCGAAGCCACAGCGCCAGGAGCGAAGACACCCATGCCCAAGCTGATCGTCACCACCCGCGAAGGTGAAACCTCCGAGATCGAGGTCGAGGACGGCCTGACTGTGATGGAAGCGATCCGCGACAACGGCTTCGACGAATTGCTCGCGCTGTGCGGCGGCTGCTGCTCCTGCGCGACCTGCCATGTCCATGTCGATCCGGCTTTCGCGGACCAATTGCCCGCGATGAGCGAGGACGAGGACGATCTGCTCGAATCCACCGAGCATCGCAACGCAACCTCGCGGCTCGCCTGCCAGATACCCTTCGCACCTGCGCTCGACGGGTTGAAAGTAACTATCGCGCCTGAAGATTGATCTTGGTTGCGGGCGATGCGGCGGGAGCCTAGCTCCCGGATCATGACCGCCATCCCCGTACGCCAAAGTCCGCTCGACCTGATCGGCAATACTCCGCTCGTCCGGCTTTCTGGCCCAAGCGAGGCCGCCAGCTGCGACATCTACGGCAAATGCGAATTCGCCAACCCCGGTGCCAGCGTCAAGGATCGCGCGGCGCTGTTCATAGTCCGCGACGCCGAGGCGCGCGGCGAACTCAAGCCCGGGGGCTGCGTGGTCGAGGGTACGGCAGGCAACACCGGCATCGGCATGGCGCTGGTGTGCAATGCGTTGGGCTATCGCACGATCATCGTGATGCCCGACAATCAGTCGCGCGAGAAAATGGACACGCTTCGGGCGCTGGGGGCCGAACTGGTCACCGTCCCACCGACCAAATATTCCGACTGCAACCATTTCGTCCACACCAGCCGCCGGCTTGCCGAAGAGACCCAGAACGCGATCTGGGCAAACCAGTTCGACAACGCCGCCAATCGCAAGGCGCATATCGAAGGCACCGCGCGTGAGATCTGGGAGCAGATGGACGGCCGGATCGACGGCTTCACCTGCGCCGCCGGGACCGGCGGGACGATCGCGGGCGTCGGCATGGGGCTCAAGGAATTCGACGAGGACGTGATCATCGCTCTGACCGATCCGCATGGCGCGGCTCTGTACAGCTATTATGCCGATGGCGAACTCAAGGCCGAGGGCTCCTCGGTCGCCGAGGGGATCGGGCAGGGGCGCATCACCGGCAATCTCGAAGGCGCGCCGATCGACACCCAGTTCCGCATTTCGGACGAGGAAGGGCTCGAATGGGTCGCACGCCTGCTGCACGAGGAAGGGCTGTGTCTCGGCCTCTCGAGCGGGATCAACGTCGCCGGAGCGGTTGCGCTCGGTAAGCAGTTGCGCGCACAAGGCCGCGCCGCGCCGCGCGTGGTCACGATACTGTGCGACACCGGTTTCCGCTATCTCTCCTCGCTCTACGACCCCGCATGGCTGAAGGCGAAGGGCCTGCCGGTCTTTCCGTGGCTGTCCGCCGAAACCGCACAGGATTGACCCGCTGGCCCTGCCCGTCCTACCTAGGGGCATGGCCCGCTTCTTCGACAGCAAGGCGAGGGCGCCTTCGCACGATCTGCCCCCCATCCCACTCGGAGGAACGCGCCAGCAGGCGATGAACCGGCTCCAGGTCGGTATCGGTGGCGTGCTCGGCGTCCTGATGCTGGTGGGTCTGGCGAGCGTGATCCAGAACCAGGCCGACGAGGTCGAGCGCAATGCGGTCCCCGAGGCCGCCTCGACCAATATCCCCGAGCCGCGGACCAAGAGCGCCGACCCGCTGGTTGAGGCCGGCGTCGTCCCCGATCTTCCCGCGACGCCCACTCCGACACCTATGGGTTCGGCGGCGACCGCGCCGGTCATGCCCGAACAGGGGGCCTCGGCCCCGGCGAACGGACGATAGCATGCGGCTGCTGCTGGCGAGCGCGCTGCTGGCCTGCAGCGCCTGCGGCGCTTCTCCCGATACGGGGGGCGGCGCGGTCGAGGCCCAAAGGACCCCGCTTGGCCTGTCGAGCACGCTGCCGATCTACTGGCAGGAAAGTCCCGATTTCGCGACCCTACTGAAGGCGGAGGGCGAGTCCGGCTGGGTGCGGCAGGCTCTGGAGGCCCGCTTCGACATGGTCCCCCTGGATGTGCTGAGCTCCGAGGCGCTTGCGCCGCTCGACCATCTGCTGCTCGCGCAGCCGCGGGCGCTGTCGCCTTCGGAGAACGTCGCGCTCGACGAGTGGGTGCGCGCCGGCGGCAGGCTGCTGCTGTTCGCCGATCCGATGCTGACGAGCCATTCGCAATTCGCGATCGGCGATCCGCGGCGGCCGCAGGATGTCGCGCTGCTCTCGCCGATCCTGGCGCGCTGGGGGCTGGAGCTGACCTTCGACACGACCCAACCGCAAGGCGAGCGGATCGAAGAGGCCTTCGAGATGGCAATACCCGTCGATCTGGCAGGGGCTTGGGTGCCGTTCGCCAGCGAGGCACCGGGCGAATGCGCGATCGTGGCAAGCGGTATCGCGGCGCGCTGCCGGATCGGGAAGGGGCAGGTCTTCCTGCTCGCCGATGCCGCGCTGCTCGATGGGGACGAGGATCCCGACCCGTCCCGCCGTCGGGTCATGCTCGATGGCCTGTTGGACCAGTCGCTCCTTCGCTGAGCGTCACTCGCACAAATTGGGGATTATCGGGGACGCGGCGGGTGCTGCGCCGTTCGCCGACGCGCGAGTCGAGCCAAAACAGCCACTTGTTTCAATTTCTGTTAAGGGTTTACGGACGCCCAACTGTGGCAAAACCACCATAAAACAGGGTCTTGTAACTTCATCCCCAATAATCCCGTAATTTTCCCTTTCATCCCGCCCGCTCCCGCTGTAAACCGCAAACCCATCGGACAGACCATGCCGTGCTGCGTATCGCGCCTGCGATGCGAGCCGCCCGCCATTGCGCGCGGGGCGGAGCGGAGAAGGTCTGCTCGGGGAGGAGATGCTCGCGCAGGCAGGCCAATTGGGGACGGAATAGGTGCTTTTCGGGGGTTACAGCGGACAGGCGTTTACGCCGGCTGGCGACAAGGGTCGCTACGTCCTGCCGCCGCTGTTCCGCAAAGCCGTGAAGGAAAGCAGCGAAGCCCGCGTCCTCTGTCTCGCCAAGCACGATCGCTGGAACTGCCTCACGGGCTTCGGCCTCTCGCGCAAGCTCGAGCTCGAGCAGCAGCTCGACCGCGAGGAGGAGATGGCGCTCAGGCTCAACCGGGACTTCGATCGTGAAGTGCGATCGAGCCAGCTCAACGGCTTCGTCGAGATCCCCTTCGATGACAGCGGCCGCTTCGTGATGCCCGAATATCTCCGCGATCTTGCCAATGTCGGAGATGGCCTGTTCTTCCAGGGTGGTGGACGCTTCTTCACGCTGTGGAACCCCGAGGAGTTGCTGCGGATGGACGACGCCTGGGCCGCGGCCAAGGCGGCGTGCAAGGCGCTTGTCGACGAAGCCCAGGCCAAGGGGCGTACCAAGTGAGCGCCGCCCCGCACGTTCCCGTTTTGCTCGACGAGGTGATCGCCGCGCTTAACCCGGGCGAGGGCGATGTGATTGTCGACGCGACCTTCGGCGCCGGTGGCTATTCGCGCGCGATTCTCGATTGCGGTGCGCAAGTTCACGCCTTCGACAGGGATCCCGATGCCATCGCTGCGGGCGCGGCGATGGTGGATGAATTCGCCGGACGACTGACGCTGCACCCGCGGCGCTTTTCCGAGATGGTCGAAACGCTGGCCGCGTCGGGTGTCGCCAAGGTAGATGGCGTGGTGATGGATATCGGCGTCTCGTCGATGCAGCTCGACCAGGCCGAGCGCGGCTTCGCCTTCTCCACCGACGGTCCGCTCGATATGCGGATGAGCCAAGCGGGCGGAAGCGCGGCCGATTTCGTGAACACCGCAGAGGAAAGCGCGATCGCCGACGTGCTCTATCACTATGGCGAGGAGCGCCAGTCGCGCCGCGTCGCGCGCGCGATCGTCGCCGCGCGCCCGCTCGAGACCACCGGCGAACTCGCGCGGGTCGTTCGCAAGGCGCTCGGCTACCGGCCCGGCGCGCCCAAGGATCCCGCAACCCGCAGCTTCCAGGCGATCCGCATCCATGTGAATGGCGAACTCGACGAGCTGATCGAAGGTCTCTCAGCCGCCGAGCAGCTGCTGAACCCGGGTGGCCGGCTCGCAGTGGTGTGCTTCCACAGTCTCGAGGACCGCATCGTCAAGCGCTTCCTGCGCGACGCCTCGCAGGCCGAAGCCGGTTCGCGCCATCTGCCGCAGCTGGAAGCGCCGGAGCCGGTGTTCGCCCAGGTCAGCAAGGCGATCCGCCCTTCCGGAGCCGAGATCGCGCGCAATCCCCGCTCGCGTTCCTCGGTACTGCGTTCGGCGGTCCGCACCGCGACGCCGGCGAGAGAGGCAGCCTGATGGCCAGTCGTCCCACCCAGGTGCGCCCGGGTAGCCGCATCCGCCAGATCGGCTGGGCGCTGGTGCTCGGCCTGTGCGTCGCCATCTTCCTGGCGCTGACCTTCAAGGTCAACGCGGTGAAGAGCGAGGTCAGACTGACCGAGCGCAAGATCATCGCGATGGAGCGCGAGACGCTGATGCTCGAAACCGAATTCCAGACCCGCTCCAGTCAGCGTCAACTCGCCACCTGGAACGCGGTCGAGTTCGGCTATGTCGCCCCGAGCGCGCATCACTTCCTGGATGGCGAGCGCCAGCTTGCCAGTCTGGGCCTGCCGCGCGGCCTCGACGCTCCCGACCCGATCCGGGTGGCGCGCAGCGAACCGGCGGTCGAGAAAGAAGGGCTGTTCGCTGAATGGGTCTCGCCTGTCGCCGCTGCCGAACTCGACGGCGGCTCCGGCGAGAACGAAGCGACGCTCGCGGCAGACCTGTCCGATACCGGGGGCAGTCTCGCGCAGCGGCTCGCTCGTTCCTCCAGCGGGTCCTCTCGCCTGTCGGATGCAGGCCAATGAACGAGATGACCGGTTTCGCTCCGATCGGTACTGCTGTCCCGTCTGCTCGTATCCAACTGGTCTCAATCCGTCAGCACTCGCTGGCAGTAGCGAAAATGCGTGTCCTTTGGATCGCGCTGGCATTTGCCTTTGTCGCGCTTCTGGCGCTGATGCGGATCGGATTTCTTGGCATGTCGGACAACGCCGTGGCCGCGACCTCGCTGGAAGATGCGCTGCTGCCCGATCGCGGCGAAATCGTTGATCGCAATGGTGTGCCGCTGGCGCGCGCCTTCCCTGCCTATGCACTGTGGTTCAATCCCGATGCGCTGGGCGAGGACGGTTCGCCGCTGGTTCGTCCCGCGGCCGATGTGGCGCGGGATCTCAGGGCGATCTTCCCCGAGCTGGATGCGGCGCGGGTCACCCGTGCACTTGCATCGGGCAAGCCGGGCTATCTGCGTCGCCGGGTGCTCCCCGAAGAGGCCAACCGCGTCCAGCAGCTGGGCGAGCTGGCGCTCGAAATGCCGCAGGAAACCGATCGCCATTACCCGCAGGGATCGATGGCGGCGCATATCCTGGGCTACGTCGCCGCCGACGGGCATGGCCGCGTCGGGATGGAACAGGTGCTCGATGAACGGCTGCTCGACCCCTCGCGCCGCGGCAGACCCACGGCGCTAAGCATCGACATGCGCGTCCAGGGTGCGCTCGAGGACGAATTGCGCCGCGGTATGAAGCTCGTCGATGCCAAGGGCGCGGCCGGCATCGTTCTCGATGTCGATACCGGCGAAGTGATGGCCTTGGCGAGCCTGCCGGAATTCGATCCCAACAAGATCGATGCGGTCGGTCAGGAACGGATGTTCAACCGCGTGACCAATCAGGTGTACGAACTGGGTTCGACATTCAAGCCGCTGACCGTAGCCGCAGCGATCGATGCGGGTGTCGTGCGCGATTTCGGTGCCCGTTGGGATGCCTCGCCGGTGAAGATGGGCCGCTACACGATCAGGGACAGTCATTTCCTGGGATCGACACTCAATGTGCCCGAGACGCTGATCCATTCGTCGAACACGGTCACGGCGCGCATCGCAGACGAGCTCGGACCCAAGCGGATGCGGCAGACGATGATCGATCTCGGGATGAACGCGCGGCCTCCTATCGAGCTGCCCGCCAAGGGATTCCCGATCTGGCCGGGCGACAACTGGCCGCGGCTGCGGAACATGAATGTCGGCTTCGGCCATGGTATCGCGGTGACTCCGCTGCATCTTGCCTCGGCGTACGCGGCGATGGTCAACGGCGGGATCATGCGTCCGGCCACGCTCCACAAGCTGGGTGCGGGTGATGTGCCTCAGGGTCGCCGAGTGTTCAAGGCCAGCACCAGCGCCCGCATGCGTCAGCTGATGCGGATGATTGCGATCTTCGGCACAGGGCGCAACGCCGATGCGCCCGGTTTTCGCGTCGGCGGCAAGACCGGTTCGGCGGAGAAGCCTGGAGCGGGCGGCTATCGGCGCACCTCGCTCATCTCGACCTTTGCTGCGGCTTTCCCGATGGATAAGCCCCGCTTTGTCGTCGTCACGATGCTCGACGAACCGCGCGGCACAGTTGCGAGCAGCTTCCAGCGCACCGCCGCATGGAACGCTGCGCCGATCGTCGGCCGGCTGGTGCCACGCATCGGGCCGATGCTTGGCGTCCTGCCTGACGAGACCCGCGACGTCGATATATCCGATCTCCGGCCGCTGGTTCCGGAAGGCAGCCGGTGAAACTCGCGAAAATCTGTACAGCCGCCGGGATCGATTGCGGCCATGACGCCATTGCGGCGAGCGAGGCAACCGTAACCGGCTTCGCCATCGATCACCGCAAGGTGGCGCGCGGGACGGTTTTCGGCGCCTTCCGGGGCGCGCGGGTGAATGGCGAGGACTTCATCGCCGACGCGATCGAGGCTGGCGCGGTGGCAGTGGTCGCGCGGCCGGAGGCGCATGTCGAAGGCGCGCATCACATCGCCAGTCGCGAGCCGCGCCGCGCCTTCGCGCAATTGGCGGCGCGCTTCTTTACTCCGGTGCCAGCGCATATCGTCGCGGTGACCGGGACGAACGGGAAGACCTCGACAGTCGAGATGACCCGCCAGATCTGGCGGATGGCAGGCGAGCGCGCGGCGAGCATCGGGACGTTGGGTGTCACGACGTCGGACGAGAGCGTTTCGACCGGGCTGACGACACCCGATATCGTTACGTTCCTGAGCAATATGAGCGGGTTGGCGCGCGAGGGCGTCACCCATGTGGCCTATGAGGCCTCGAGCCACGGGCTCTCGCAGTTTCGCAACGAAGGCGTGCCGGTCGAGGCGGTGGCGTTTACCAATTTCAGCCGCGACCATCTCGATTACCATGCCGACATGGCAGAGTATTTCGCCGCCAAGATGCGCTTGTTCGACGAGGTCGCCAGCGACGCAGCGCGCGCGGTGGTGTGGGTCGGCACTGGTGATGGCGAATGGACGGCCAAGGCAATCGATCACGCACAGAGGCGCGGATTGGAGCTCTTTACCGTCGGCGAAACCGGCGAGCACATCCGCCTGATCGGGCGCAGCGCCAGCCAGCTGGGGCAGTCGCTGACCATCGAACATGGCGGCGCGAACCGCAACATCACCCTGCCGTTGATCGGCGCCTACCAGGTTGCCAACGCGCTGACCGCTGCCGGACTGGCGCTGGCCAGCGGGATCGATCCAGCGCGGGTCTGGGACGCGGTGGCGCGGCTCCAGCCGGTGCGCGGTCGGCTCGAACGCGCGGTCATCACGCCGCAGGGGGCGCCGGTGTATGTCGATTATGCGCACACGCCCGACGCCATCGAAGCGGCGATCGTGGCGCTGCGCCCGCATGTGAAGGGACGGTTGATCACCGTCTTCGGTGCGGGCGGCGATCGCGATCACGGCAAGCGCGGGCCGATGGGCGAGGTCGCCTCGCGGGCATCGGATGTGGTGATTGTTACCGACGACAATCCGCGTGGCGAGGAAGCGGGGGAAATCCGCCGCGAGGTGATGGCGGGAACCGCTGCCAACGCGCACGAGGTCGCCGGACGCCGCGCCGCCATCGCCGAGGCGGTGGGTATGGCGGAGCGCGACGACATCGTCCTGATCGCGGGCAAGGGACACGAACGCGGCCAGATCGTCGGATCGGGCGAGAACGAGAGAGTGCTGCCCTTCGACGATGTCGAAGTGGCCCGCGAATGTGCGGCGGCGGCGAACGACGGCAATTGGGGTAACGATACATGAG
>JAHJPT010000118.1 GCA_018819685.1 Alphaproteobacteria bacterium | reverse complement strand
GGTGGTCAAGGGGCTGGCCAACCGTTTCGGCGACCATGTGGTCCACGAGGATCTCGATCTCGAGGTGCGGCGCGGCGAGATCCTCGGCGTGGTCGGGGGATCGGGGTCGGGAAAATCGGTGCTGATGCGCTCGATCATAGGGCTGCAGCCTCCGAGCGACGGCGAGGTCGAGGTCTTCGGCCGCTCGCTGACCGATGCCGCACCCGACGAGGTCCTGGGGGTCCGCGACCGCTGGGGTGTCCTGTTCCAGGGCGGGGCGCTGTTCTCGACCCTGACGGTGGGCGAGAACGTCGAGGTGCCGCTCAAGCAGTTCTACCCCGAGATTTCGGACAAATTGCGCAAGCAGATCGCCCGGTACAAGGTGCTGCTCTCGGGTCTGCCTGAGGAAGCGGCCAACCAGTTTCCCTCCGAACTGTCGGGGGGGATGCGCAAGCGCGCGGGCCTCGCGCGGGCGCTGGCGCTCGATCCCGAGCTGTTGTTTCTCGACGAGCCGACCGCCGGGCTCGACCCGATCGGCGCCGCGGCCTTCGACCGGCTGACGCTGGAACTCAAGGAGACGCTGGGGCTGACCGTGTTCCTGATCACCCACGATCTCGACACGCTCCACGCGATCTGCGACCGGGTGGCGGTGCTGGCGGACAAGCGGGTGATAGCGGTCGATACGGTGCCCAATCTGATGGCGCTCGATCACGAATGGATTCAGGAATATTTCAACGGTCCGCGCGGGCGGGCGGCGCTCAGTGCGCAGGCGCTGGAGGAATTGCGCAAGCATATGGATATGCCCATCGCCGCGCAGGCCGTCAAAGCGTTGGACAACGCCCCGGATAGGAAGGCATAGGTCAAACCAATGGAAACGCGGGCCAATCATGTCTGGGTGGGGGCGGTTACGCTGCTGCTGCTCGCCGCGCTGGCGCTGGCGATCGTGTGGATTGCGCGGCTCGGCCAGGGCGATCAGGACGAATACGACATCTTCTTCAAGACCTCGGTCGCGGGCCTCGCCACCGGCTCGCAGGTCTCCTTCGCCGGGGTGCCCGTCGGGCAGGTCAGCCAGATCGCGCTGTGGGAGAAGGATCCCGAATTCGTCCGCGTCCGGATCAAGGTGAAGGAAGAGGTTCCGATCCTGGTGGGGACCACCGCGACGATCCAGTCCAGCTTCACCGGGGTCTCGACGATCATGCTCGACGGCGCGCGCAGCGGCCAGCCGCCGATCACCTGCGAAACGACCGCCTGCGTCGAAGGCGTGCCCGTGATCCCGCCCAAGGCGGGCGGGTTCGGCGAGATCCTCGCCAATGCGCCGCTGCTGCTCGAACGGCTGGCGACGCTGACCGAGCGGCTGACCTCGCTGCTTTCGGACGAGAACCAGGGCGAACTGGCCGGCATTCTCGCCAACACCAACCAGATGACCGCCGATCTCGCTCAGGCGACCCCGCAGATCGAACGCACCATGCTCGAGCTGCAGGTGACCTTGCGCGAATCCTCCGAGGCGCTCGACCAGTTCGAGAAGGTCACCGCCACCACCGATCGCCTGATCAACCAGGAAGGCCAGGCGATCTCGCAGGAATTGCGCGAGACGCTGCGTTCCGCGAGCGGCGCGGCCGCCGCGCTCGAACAGACGCTCGAGCAGGCGCGCCCGGTCACCCGCCAGCTCACCGAAAGCACGCTGCCCGCCGCCGAAGCGACGCTGCGCGATCTGCGCGCCACCAGCCAGTCGCTGCGCGATATCACCGAGACGATCCAGGATGAGGGCGCCGGCGCCCTGGTGGGCGGGCCGCCCCTGCCCGATTACGAACCATGAGACACAGCATGACCCGTATACCCAACCGCGCCAGAATCCTCGCCTGCCTCGCACCGGCGCTCGCGCTGGCGGGCTGCGTCAGCTTCGGTCCCGATGCGCCGCCCAGCCTGCTGACGCTGACCTCGAACGCCGTGGCCCCCGCGGGCGTGGGTGCGAGCGGCAATGCCGAGACGGCGCTCGTGCTGACCGAATTCGAAGCGCCAGCGCGGCTCGACGTGAACCGCGTGCCGGTGCAGGTCACCGACAGCGAGATCGCCTATCTCAAGGAAGCGGTCTGGGTGGAGCGGCCCGCGCGGCTGTTCCGCCGCCTGCTGGCCGAGACGATCCGTACGCGCAGCGGGCGCGTGGTGATCGATGGCGACGATCCCGGCGTGCTCGCGGATACGCGGATCACCGGCGTGCTGCGCGAATTCGGCTATGATGCGGCGACCGGCTCGGTGGTGGCGACCTTCGACGCGGTCCGCAAGGGCGAGGGCACTGCGGTGACGACGCGGCGGTTCCAGGCGGTGGTGCCCGGCGTCCCCGCGGAGGCCGCCCCGGTGGGCGCGGCGCTCAATCAGGCAGCCAACGACCTCGCCCTGCAGGTCGCCGAGTGGATCGGCTGAGCCAGCGCCGGTCGGCGGTAGCGGCGCGGGCGAAATCCAGCGCCGCGAAGAATTGCCCGGTGCGCAGATCGCGCGCCGCCTGCGCTTCCTCGTCGATGCCCCAATGCTCGGCCTGCCAGTCCTCTTCGAGGTTGGCGGCACTCCACAGCGCCTGCGCATCGGCATCCTGCCGGAGCACCGAAAGCCCAACGCATAGCGAGGCGGCGAGCGAGGTGAGCGTCTTGAGCGCAGCCAGTTCGAAGGGGCCCAATCCGCCCAGCCGGGCTCGCAGCGTCGCCAGTGTCGCGGGCCGCTGCGGGCGGTGCATCACGCCGCTGACCCGCTCGAGCACCACCTGTTCGCGCGCTTCGAAATCGGCGACCAGCGGTTCCCACATCTGCTGCTGGCGGCGCCAGAAATGCTCGTCGGGATCGGCGCGGTAACACAATGTATCGGTTTCGATATAGGCGAGCAGACCCTCGCGCACGGGCTCCGGGTTGGGCGCGATCACGTCGATCGCATAATCCGCCAGATCGCGATGGACGAAGCGCCTGGGGTCGAGCGTTTCGCCCTGATCGCGCCATTCGGCGGCCAGCAATTCCGCGAGCGCGGAGTTCGGCACCCGCTGCGGCTGCCCGCCCTGCGTCCTGATCGCACGGCCATCGAGCCTGACGGTCCAGCCGTCGGACTCCTCGGCAATGGCAACTTCGGAATAGAACCGCTTCATTCGTCGCGGCTCTCTTCCCGGTCCTCGTCCTTGCTGACGTCGAGATTTTTCCAGCGCTTCGCCAAGGTGTGCGGCAGGAAGAAGAACCCCAGCGCCCCGCCGACCAGCAGGATGATCCCCAGCAGCGCGGAGCCTTCGATCCGACCTTCCTGGATCAGCAGGCCGAGCATCACGAGGAAGATGCAGCCCAGCCGCACGAGCTGGAGCGCCATGTAGCGCTTCATTGCAGGGTCGGGGCCCGAGCCGGGGCCTGAACCGGCGCCCGAACCGGCGCCTGAACCGGGGTCAGGATCGCGCTCAGCCATGCGCGATCTTGCCGAGCAGCGCCTCGAGCGCCGGCATGTCGTTCGCCACATCGGTCGCGCCGGTGGCGAGCAGTTCGTCGGGCGCATGGTAGCCCCAGCTCACCCCGAGCGCGGGTACTCCGGCGGCGCGCGCCATCTCCATGTCGAAGCTGGTGTCTCCGATCATCACCGCCGACCCCGGAGCTATGCCCGCTTCCGACAGCGCGGCTTCGAGCATGGCGGGGTGCGGCTTGGACGGATGGCGGTCGGCGGTCTGGAGCGTGACGAACAGCTCGGAAATTGCGTGTCCGGCGAGACAGGCGGTGAGCCCGCGATCGCTCTTGCCGGTGGCGACGCCGAGCAGCCATCCCGCCTCGTGCAAGCCATGGAGCAGTTCGCGCATCCCCTCGAACAGCGGCTCGCTCAGCCGCCCTTCGGTGCGCGCGGTGAAGAAGGCGTGTTTGTAGCCGTCGACGATCGCCGCGCGCTGGTTCTCGCTGGCCTGGGGCGCGAGCTGGACCAGCGCCTGCGGCAGGCTCAGCCCGACCACCCGGCGCACCTGCGCGCGCGGCGGGCAGGGCAGGTCCGCCCCCGCGAAAGCCGATTCCATGGCTTCGCAGATCGACGCCTGGCCATCGACCAGCGTCCCGTCGCAATCGAACACCGCAAGCCGCACGCTCATGCTCCGATGGTCCGCATATGGGCGGCGATCGCGGGCCTTCCGGCTGCGGTGTGGCCCTCGGCGATTCGGGCGCGTTCGGCCACGCTCTTCTTCTGCGAGAGCTTGAGGGTGGGGCGCCACTTCTGCACATCCAGCTCGAAGCCGACGATCGCACCGAACAGCTTGCTCCAGGTCGCCTCGCTCGATTCGCCAGCCTGCCACTGAGCGCCTTCGATCCGTGCCTCGTGCCGGGCGATGGCGGCGTGGAGGAATTCCTCCAGCTCCTCGTCCGTCAGAAGGCGGATGGGCCCTTCCATCTCGAGCGCCACATAGTCCCATGTCGGCACCGTATCGCGGTTGACGTACCAGCGCGGCGAGACATAGGCGTCCGCCCCGTTGACCGTAACCAGCGCGTTCGCTCCGGCGAGATGCCTGGTCAGCGCATTGCCGCGCGCCAGATGGAACCGCACCTGGCCCGTGCCCGTCGAGAGCAGCGGAGTATGCGCCACGCGCGGTCCGTCGGGCGTGGTCAGGAAG
>JAHJPT010000117.1 GCA_018819685.1 Alphaproteobacteria bacterium | reverse complement strand
TGTCGAAGGGCTGGGCTGGGTCGGTTTCGACATTTCCAACGGGATCAGCCCCGACCAGCGCTATGTCCGGGTAGCCACCGGGCGCGATTACCGCGAAGCGGCGCCGATCACCGGTATTACCTTCGGCGGCGCTTCGCAGGAACTGCAGGTCGAGGTCGCCGTGGCCCAGCGCCAGGTTCAGCAATAGCGCCGCGTTCAACTGAACCGCAGATTCAAGCTAGAGAGAATGCATGACGTATTGCGTGGGAATGATCGTCGAAAAGGGTCTCGTCCTGATGAGCGACACTCGCACCAATTCGGGCGTCGACAACATTTCCGTCTTCCGCAAGATGTTCCACTGGCAGGTGCCGGGCGAACGCATCATCACCGTGATGACCGCGGGCAATCTGGCGACCACCCAGGCGGTGGTGAGCCAGCTGGAAGAGCGCACCAAGGAACCCGATCAGCGCGACAATGTGCTGCTGCAATCGCCGACCATGTTCCAGGTGGCGAGCGAGATCGGCAAGCTGGTCCGCGAAACCATCTCCGAACGCCAGCGCGCCAATGGTGAGCGCGGCAAGGGCCGCTTCACCGCCTCGATCATCGTGGCGGGGCAGATCGCCGGGATGGAGCCGCGCCTGTTCATGGTCTATCCCGAGGGCAATTTCATCGAGGCCAGCGCCGACACGCCCTTCTTCCAGATTGGCGAAACCAAATACGGGCGCCCGATCATCCTGCGCGGCTACGATCGCTCGATGAGCATGGAAGATGCGGTCAAGCTGCTGACGGTCTCGTTCGATTCCACGCTCAAGGCCAATCTGTCGGTCGGGCTGCCGCTCGATCTGATGGTGATCGAACGCGACCGGTTCGAGGTGACCCACCAGCGTCGGATCGCGCATGACGATCCGTATTTCCTCGCGATCTCGACCAGCTGGGGCGACGCCTTGCGCACCGCCTTCCACTCGCTTCCCGATTACAGCTTCTTCAGCGATTACGACGGCGAATAGCCGGGCCTTGCACGGTCACCGGCAGAAGCTGCCGCGTCCGAGTTCGACATGCAGATGGTCGCGATGCGCTGCGTTGTAGTCGGGTCCGAGGACGGTGCCGAAGCGCTTGCAGGCGCTGCCATGGACCACGCGCAGGAACTCCCGTTCGTCGCGGTCGCGCGACGACCAGCCGTCGATCACGCTGATCCGCCGTCCGTCGGCTAGCACGAATGCCCCGATATCGATCGCTTCGGCGCGGGCGTGCGCCGATAGACGTCCGGTACCGGCGACGTTGCGGCACGAATAGCTGCCCATGGTCTCGATCCGCTCGAGCGGACTGCCGAGCAGCTGGCGCGCGGCGCGATCGACCCCGTAGCGCGCCCAGCCGGCAAAGGTGTTTGCCAGCGGACAGGCGACCGGGCCCAGATTGGAGAGCGCGAAGCCATCCACATCGCCCTGCAACCGGTCGAGCCTGACGCTGTTGGAAATCTGGCAACCGGCGCCATCGTAGCGATCGGGAAGGGGGGAATAGAGCGATCCTGCGCGCGCCAGATCCGCGAGGCATTGGGCGCCTTCGGGGCGGATCGACACCGCGGGCCTGGTCGCACCGCTTACGCCGGGCCGGTCGGGTTCACGCGACTGAGGCACTGCGGAACAACCGCCGAGTGCGATGATCGCAAGGAAGCAGAAGAACGACCGCATGGGCGCGGTTTACCGCAATCATGCTTAACCAATGCCTAAGGCGCAGCGACCCGCCCGTGCGCGGCCTTTACGGCGCCGCGCATTGCTCCCACAGCTCGATCTTGATGCCGTCGGGATCGAGCAGCCAGGCGAACTTGCCATAGCCCTCGTCCGCGCTGTCGAGCACATCGACGCCCTTGGCCTCAAGTTGCGCAACCATGGCGTCGCAATCGTCCACGCGTAGATTGATCATGAAGCCGCCGACGCCCGGCTTGATATAATCGTCATCCTTGAAATGGCTGACGAGCGAATAGGGCTGCTCCTTGGGCTCTTCCGACCACATCAGCTGCGGGCCGTAGTCACCCTCGATCCCAAGCACCTCGCGATACCAGAGGCGCGTCGCTTCGGGGTCCTTCACCACGTAGAAGACCCCGCCCAGTCCGGTAACCTTCGCCATCGCTGCTCTCCTCAGTAGCCGCTTGCCTGCCCGTCCTTGCGCATCTCGGTCGCGCCGGTCAGCACGCCCGTTTCAGGGTCACGGGCGATCGCCTGATAACCGCCGAACATGATGCCGTCGTCGATCACCTCGACCTTGTGGCCCATCGCGCGCAAGCGCTCGACCGTGGCCGCCGGAATGCCCGGTTCGACGAACAGCGTGCCCAGCGGATCGGCGGATGGGCCGGTCAGCGGTTCGGTGGGCTGGCGCCCGCCATCGTGGTTGAGCCGTGCGGCATCGCCCGCTTCCTGGAGGTTCATCCCGTAATCGACCAGATTGATCAGCACCTGGACATGGCCCTGCGGCTGCATCCCGCCGCCCATCAGCCCCAGCGTCATCCACGGCTTGCCGTCCTTCTTCACGAAGGCGGGGATGATGGTCTGGAAGGGGCGCTTGTTCGGTTCGTAGGCGTTGGGATGCGCAGGATCGAGGCTGTAAAGCTCGCCGCGATCCTGAAACATGAAGCCCAGCCCGTAGGGGGTCAGCCCGCCGCCCATGCCGCGGTAGTTGGACTGGATCAGGCTCACCATCATCCCCTCGCCATCGACTACGGTGAGATAGGTGGTGTCGCCTTCGCCCTCGAGCTTGGGCTCGCCGGGGCCGAATTCGGGGGTGGCGCGCGCCGGATCGATCAGCGCGAACCGCTCGCAGCCGTATTCCTCGCTCAGCAGTTCGGCGGGCAGTGCGGCGAAGTCCGGATCGGCGTAGAAACGCGCGACATCGGCATAGGCGAGCCGCTTGGCTTCCGTGATGTAATGGATCGCCTCGGGGCTGCCGCGCTCCCATTGCGCGAGATCGACATGTTTGAGGATATTGACCATCTGCAGCGCCGCGAAGCCCTGGCTGTTGGGCGGGAGCTCGCACAATTCATAGCCGTCGCGGTAGAGCGCGCAGGCCGGGTCGACCCATTCGCTGTCATGCGCGGCGAAGTCCGCGAGCGTGTAGGCCGAGCCCTGCGCCTGCAGGTAATCGACCATCACCTGGGCCAGTTCGCCTTCGTAAAAGGCATCGCGCCCTTCGCGTCCGATGGTCTCGAGCGTGGCGGCCAGATCGGGGTTGTGGAAGATCTCGCCCGCCTCGGGCGCGCTGCCGTCGGCGAACCAGGTGGCGCGCGCATTGGTGAAGTCGAACGGGATGGTCTGCTGCCGCGCCTCGAAGGATCGCAGGCTGCGCTCGAGATACATGGCGATGACGGGCGCTACCGGATGCCCTTCGCGGGCGTAGCGCACGGTGGGGGCGAGCACGTCGCTCATCGGCAGCTTTCCGAACCGCTCGTGCATCGCGAACCAGGC
>JAHJPT010000116.1 GCA_018819685.1 Alphaproteobacteria bacterium | reverse complement strand
GGTGGTCACCAGCAACGCGGGATAATCCACCCCGCTGCGGATGTTGTGCAGCGGCGAATAGGAGCGCAGGACCCGGAAATCGGCCTCGCGATCGGGATAGCCGTAATCGTCCACCCAATATCGGCCCGCGGTCCACTGGTCGAAGCGCAGCATGTCCATCACGCCCACCGCGGCATTGCCCGCATCGAACAGGTCGGGACGCTGGTTGACCACCGCGCCCACTAGAAGCCCGCCGTTGGAGCCGCCCTGGATCGCCAGCCCGTCCGGCCCGGTATAGCCATTGGCCTTGAGATATTCGCCCGCGGCGATGAAGTCGTCGAAGACGTTCTGCTTGTTGTTCAGCCGCCCGCCATCGTGCCATTCCTTGCCATATTCGCCGCCGCCACGGATATTGGCGAGCGCGAAGGTGCCGCCCGCTTCGAGCCAGGCGAGGCGTGTCGGCGAGAAGCCGGGCGTCAGTGAGATGTTGAACCCGCCATAGGCATAAAGCAGCGTGGGCGAAGGGCCGGTGCTGTCCTTGTGGCGGACGATGAACATCGGCACCCTTGTGCCGTCCTTCGATGGGTAGAACACCTGCTCGACCCGGTAGTCCTCGGGCTCGAAAGCGACTTCCGGCTCGGCGAAGACGGTCCGCTCGCCGGTCTCGACATCGAGGCGGTAGATCGCGCCGGGCTGGTTGAAGCTGGTGAAGCTGTAGAAGGTTTCGCTATCGCCGGGCTCGCCGTTCAGCCCGCCAACCGAGCCGATCCCGGGCAGGTCGAGCGCACCGGTCTGCTTGCCGTCGAGATCGAAATAGACCGCGCGGCTGCTGGCATCCTTCATATATTCGACCACCAACCTGTCGCCGATGATCGATGCGCCCGAGATCGGTTGGTCGCTTTGGGGCACGACCTCTTCCCATTCGAGCGTATCGGCGGTCAGATCGGCGCGGACGATCCGGTAGCGCGGCGCATCCTTGTTGGTCTGGAAATAGACCGTGTCGCCGACTGAGGCGATGGGGCTCCAGCTGTTGTCGAAGCCGGTGATGAGCGGGCGCGCCGCCCAGCCCTGGCTGGCGCGCTCGGTCAGGTCGATGACGCGCAATTCGTTGCGATCGTCGGTCCCGGTCGAGCTGTAGATAAACGCCCAGCGGCCATCGTCACTCACGCCTACGCCGTGGCCCTGTTCCTTGGCATCGGGGGTCTCATAGACCAGCTCGTCCGCGCTCTGCGGGGTGCCGAGGCGATGGAAATAGACCTTCTGGTTGTAGTTGAGCGACTGGAAATCCTGGCCTTCCCCCGTCTCGGGGAAGCGCGAATAGAAGAACCCTTCGTCGCCGATCCATGAAATCCCGGTGAACTTGGCCCACTCGATTTCGTCGGAGAGTTCCTCGCCGGTATCGACATCGAGCAGCTTGATCGTACGCCAGTCGCTGCCGCCGTCCTGGATCGCATAGGCGAGATAGCGGCCGCTCTTGGACGGCGCGGTGTCCGCCAGAGCGGTGGCGTTGTCGGCGGACCACTGGTTGGGATCGAGCAGCAAGCGCGCCTCGCCGTCCCAGCCATCGCGGACGAAATATTGCGCCTGGTTCATCAGCCCCGAATTGTAGCTGTAGAAATAGCGGTCGCCCGCCTTGTTGGGGATGCCGAAGCGCTCGTAATCGATCAGTTCGGCGAGCCGCTTCTTGAACCAGGCGGTCCCGGGGAGCGTCTCGAGATAGGCGTCGGTCACCGTATTCTGCGCCTCGACCCATTGCGCCACCTGCGGATCGGTGCGGACGTCGTTCTCGAGCCAGCGATAGGGATCGGCGATCGTTTCGCCGAACAGGGTTTCGGAGGTGTCGGTGGCGCGGGTGGCGGGATAGTCGGGGGTCACGGACTGGGCGGCTCCGGGGGTGGCAATGAGCGCGATCGTGGCGGCACCGGCGAGCGCCAGAGTGGTGATGCGAGACATGGGGGAACTCTCCAGGTGTTTTGCGATTTCGTTGGGTTTGTAACTAGGTACTCGAGCCCCTTGGCGCAATCATTCGCCGAGCGCGGCCAGCACCTCACGGGTGAAGGCGAGAATATCGAAACTCTTGCCCGCCGGATCCTCGCCGCGGCGGACGATCACCACGGCGCGGCTCGGCACGATCACGACATATTGCCCGCGATTGCCCATCGCAGCGAAGGTGTCGGCAGGAATGCCCTCGGTCTGGTTGAACAGCCAGAAGCCCGCGCCGTATCCCATCGGACGCCCTGCTGGTTGCGGGCCGGACGGAGCCGAGACGTAGTCCGCCCAGCCTTCGGGCAGGATGCGCGTCCCATCGGGCGCCACGCCGTCGTCGAGATAGAGCTGGCCCAGCTTCGCCAGATCGCGCGCGGTGGACCAGACCTGGCTCGATAGCACGTAATTACCCTGCCAGTCGGTCTCGGCGACGGTGTGGTGCATGCCCAGCCTCTCGAACAGCTCGGCGGGCGGATGCTGCTCGAAGGTGGGTTCGATCGCCGCGATCGCCATCAGCGTGTCGTTGTTGGCATAGCGATAGGTGCTGCCGGGCGTAGCGATCAGCGGCCAGTTCGCGGCGCGCTCGTCCACCGTGGCCCCACCCCAATAAAGTGGATCGGTGCGGTTGCCCGGCGTGTCGGAATAGCGTCCAGACGCCATGCGGAGCAGATGGTCGAGGGTGATGGTTCCTCGCCCGCGGTATTCGCCCGGATACCCGAGACCCGCCCGGTCCGTGACGGCTATCTCGCCACGCCCGACCGCCGCCCCGACCAGCGACGCCGCGATGCTCTTGGCGACCGACCATGTGCGCTGCGGCACCGCAGGGCCGAAATCGGGCGCATAAGCTTCGCCCAGCAACTCGCCCCCCGAAAGGATCGCGACCGCCGTCGTTCGCGCGCCCTCGCCGAACTCGTCGCCGAAGGCGGCCCGAGCGGTCGTCGCCAGCGGCCCGGTGGGGAAAGGAAGAATCCGCTCGGCAGGTGCGATCTTCGGCGCGCGCAGCGCCGCCGCGGGCGGCATAGACCCGCCGATCGGCAGCAGTTCGCATCCGCGTCGCGACTCGTGCCGGGCGATGCGCGGCGCCATGCCTTCGGCCCACTCAACCCACACATGGCTGAGCTCCGACTCCGTGTTGTTCGGCGCGCGCCTCGCTATTTGGTAGGGCAGTTCGGGAGCGGTCGTGTCGAGCGGAGCCTGGATGCCCGCCAGTTCCCATTGCTCGACGCTCTCGGGCGTCCGCTTCGCGCCATTGCGCTCGGCATTCGCGATGGCGCTGCACAGCATCAGCGCCTTGTACCCCGCCGCCAGTGCGCGATCGTAGCGGGTGTCGAGCTGTTCCTGCTCGGACTGTGCGGAAAGCGGCGCGGCGATTGTGGAGCTTGCGAGCAGCGCAGCGGCTGCGAGAGTCTGGCGGATCATGCGATGCCTTGTGCCATGCTTCGCGCAAAAGAAAAGGGCCGCGCGGTTTCCCGGGCGGCCCTTCTATCTCTGTGTCGAGCTATCCGAGGCTCAGGCGTCCTCGAGCTCGTCCTCGTCCTGGTTCATCACCGGACCGCTGTCCTGGCCCTTGGCGGAGACGTCGCGATCGACGAATTCGATGATCGCCATCTGCGCGGCGTCGCTGCCGCGATAGCCCGCCTTGATGATGCGGGTGTAGCCGCCATCGCGATCGGCATAGCGCTCGGCCAGCGTGTCGAACAGCTTCCTGAGCTGGGTCTCGTCGAGCAGACGCGAATGGGCGAGGCGACGGTTCGACAGGCCGCCGCGCTTCGCGAGCGTGATCAGCTTCTCGATATAGGGGCGCAGTTCCTTCGCCTTGGGCAGCGTGGTCAGGATCTGCTCGTGCTTGATCAGCGCGGCGCTCATATTGCGGAACAGGGCCTTGCGGTGGCCCGTCTTGCGGCCAAGCTTGCGCTGCGAAATACCGTGACGCATCATTCATTCCTTACGTTCGTTAGGGGCCCGTATCAGGTAGCCCGTAGCCGGTGACCGTCAGGGGCCGTCACCCTCGCCCTTTGAGAACCAGACCCCCGCGCGAGGCGGGGGACGGCATCAGCCAAGCAGTTCCTGTTCGAGCTTCTTGGCCATTTCCTCGATGTTCTCCGGCGGCCAGCCCGGGATATCCATCCCGAGACGCAGACCCATGCTGGAGAGCACTTCCTTGATCTCGTTGAGCGACTTGCGGCCGAAATTGGGCGTCCGCAGCATCTCG
>JAHJPT010000115.1 GCA_018819685.1 Alphaproteobacteria bacterium | reverse complement strand
TGATCGGAACCGAGGACGTCACGCTCGACATTCGCGACGAAGCGGTGGCCGAGGTCGCCAAGATCGCCGCGCAGGTCAACGAAAGCGTCGAGAACATCGGCGCACGGCGGCTGCAGACGGTGATGGAGCGGCTGCTCGAGGATATCAGTTTCGAGGCCGAGGAACACTCGGGCGAGACGGTGACGGTCGACGCCGCCTATGTCCGCGAACGGCTCGACGATCTCGCGGGCGACAAGGATCTGAGCAAGTACATCCTGTAGGCTGAGCGGGGACACCCCTCCTGTCGTCATTGCGAGCCGCCGCAGGCGGCGCGGCAATCCACGGCCGGAGATTTTCGCCCGTTCCGCCCGCCGCGTGAGCCCGAAGCTCACGCCATGGATTGCCGCGTCGCTTACGCTCCTCGCAATGACGAGAACGGGGGCTAGTGCGTTTGAGCGCGAGAGCCGTCCGGGGGCATCGGAAAACCCCGCGCGTTCGTCCCGATGGGTAGCGAGGTCCTCCCCTCCCCCTGGGGAGGCGCCGGGGGTGGGGGTACCGCGCGCGTAGCCACGAGCGCCGAACACCCCCACCCGACCTCCCCCTCAAGGGGGAGGAGAAGGAGGGCTGCCCGGCAGCTAGCGGCGCTCGCCCGAATCGTCGCCCCGGGCTCGACCCGGGGTCCCGCCGCCTTCGTGCCCAAGAGCTCGACACCGGCAGGCACCCCTCCGCGGACAAACCCTTCCCCTCGTCATTGCGATCCGCCGCAGGCGGCGCGGCAATCCATGGACTGCGCGTGCCGCCCGGCACCAACGCAGTCGCTCAGCCGCGACGCTACGCCCTGGATTGCTTCGTCGCTGCGCTCCTCGCAACGACGAAAGCGGGGCCCCGGGTCAAGCACGGGGCGACGCGGGGGGCAGCCCCCGACCGATTTGCCAATGCCGCGAGGATCTCAATGAACGGGGGAGGGCCGATTGCTGCTATACTGTACCAAAAGCCGCCTGTCGGTTCACGACCCAATAGCGGTCGTCGAAAACTTGCTGTAATTCGGGAGCATGCGGCTGAAAATCCTTGAAGGTGAAACACACATTGGCGACGCTGACGTGTTTGCGCTCGACCCACCCATGTGTGTGGCAATGGCAAAGTTTTCTCCGGCAAGAGACTATGATGCGAACCGACACGCCAATGTGATCGACGGAGATTACGTTGGCGATCGCACTGAAATCTTACGGCTAGAAATGGCTGATGGGTCAATGGTGAAGAGTGAGGCCATCTCAATCCAAGACTATCCCACTTTGCATGAGCGCCAGGTTGATTTGATCGGAATATTTGAGCCGAGCTTTGATGAGCTTTTCAAAGAGCATCCGAGTTACACGGCGTATTGGGGCAAGCAATAAAGTCCGCTTCCCACCCAAAATCCACCCGCCACCCCGCTCTGCCCAAAAACCACTTTCCTACACGTTCCTTTTAGGTTCCAAACTCGCGGATGAGCACACATCGCGAGTCCCCGGGCCACTCCGAGCGCCCCGACAGTCCCGCCACCCGCTCTACCTGCGCCGCGCGTGACGGGCGGTCCGCTGCCGATCTTCTGCCCACACCCGCACCCGCGCCTGCGCTTCCGGCGGTGGTCGGGACAATTGCGCCGGACGAGGCGGGCGAGCCCGGGGCGAGCCTCACGCCGCATATCGATGCGCACGGGTTCGATCCTGCCGAGTACAAATGGATCCCGGTCCGCCGAAGGCCGCGCAAGGACGGGTGGTCGGAAGCCCGGCAAAGGCTGTTCATCGAGGCGCTGGCCGACAGCGGCTGCGTCCAGACCGCGGCGACTGCCGTGCAGATGAGCGTCCAGAGCGCCTATGGCTTGCGCCGCGCGCCGGGCGGCGAGGCGTTCGCGGCGGCGTGGACGGCGGCGCTCCAGCAGGGCGCGCTCAAGCTTGCCGATTTCGCCTTCGAGCGCGCGCTTATGGGGACGCAGGAGCCGGTATTCGACCGCGCCGGAATCGCGATCGGCTGCAAGACCCGCTACAGCGAGCGGCTGATGATGTTCCTGCTGCGCGCGCATCTGCCCGAGCGCTATGCCCACGCCCACCGCGCCAACCGCCTGCCGAGCTTCCCGCCGATGCGCCCCATCCTCCACCCGCCCCGCCGCTCGCAGAGGCCATCGCCCGGCTCGAACCGGCGCTGCCGCCCGAGCCGCACGCGCTGATGCCGCCCGAGGAACTCGACGTCGAGCTGGAGGTCGCCGACATCATGCCGGGCCAGCTGCCGCAGCGCCATTGCCCGCTGCCGCCCGAGGCCCCGTCCGATCCGATGCCGCTGGGCGAGGAGTTCGAACGCCGGCTCGAGGCCGCCAAGCAAGGCTGCACCATCCGGCCGGACGGAGAAATGGTCGCGGACCCGCCCGCCGCCAAGCGCCGCGCCAATTCGCGTTCCAGGCCTAAACT
>JAHJPT010000114.1 GCA_018819685.1 Alphaproteobacteria bacterium | reverse complement strand
GAGAAGGTGCGCGAGAAGCTGGTCGAGCTCGCGGTCGACGATCCCGACAGCTACATCATCGAGAATTCGGCGCTGTCGGACAAGGTCCCGGCGATGAACGATTTTCTCTACAAGCGGCTGCAGCGGCGCGGCTATACCGAGCGCGATGTCGCGCGGATGGTCAATCAGGAGCGCAACGTCTTCGCCGCGCTGCTGGTGGCGCTGGGGCATGGCGATGCGATGATCACCGGGCTCACCCGGACCTTCAGCCAGAGCGCGCGCGAGGTGGGCCGGGTGCTCGATCCCAAGCCCGGCGCGACGCCCTTCGGCATCCACATGATGATCGGCAAGAATCACACCACCTTCCTGGCCGATACCACGATCAACGAGCGGCCCAGCGCCGAGGAACTGGCGCATATCGCCACCGAGACCGCGCATGTCGCGCGCCGGATGGGGCACGAGCCTCGGGTCGCCTTCCTCTCCTATTCGACCTTCGGCAACCCTTCCGGCCAGTGGCTCGACAATATCCGCGCGGCCGTCGCGCTGCTCGACGAACGCGATCCGGGTTTCGAATACGAAGGCGAGATGGCCCCCGATGCCGCGCTCAACCCCAAGGTGATGAAGCTCTATCCCTTCAGCCGGTTGTCGGGTCCCGCCAATGTGCTGGTGATGCCCGGGCTGCAATCGGCGAACCTTTCGGCCAAGCTGCTGCGCGAGTTGGGCGGCGAGGCGACCATCGGTCCGATGATGATCGGGATGGAAAAGCCCGTCCAGATCGCGCCGATGACCGCCATCGCTCCCGACATGCTGACGCTGGCGGTGCTGGCGAGCGCGGGTGTCGTGGGCTAGCGGGCGCTCGCGCTTCTGCCGCTTGCGGAAACCGGTGAGCCGGAAACCCGTTATCGCCTTTCAACCAAGGTGAGATGCATGACCGACCGCAGGGAAGTCGAACGGGAAATCGAGGAACTGGTGAGCGCGCTCGGCGAGGCGCTGGGCGCGCAGGGTACCCGGCTGGCGGTGGCGGAAAGCTGCACCGGGGGGATGATCTGCACCGCGATCGTTTCCGATCCGCAAGTGAGCGGCGCGCTCGAGCGCGGCTTCATCGTCTACTCGCTGGATTCCAAATGCGAGCTGCTCGATCTCGACCGGGCGGAGGTGGAATCCTGCGAAGGCGTCAGCCGCGACGTGGCGCTCGGCATGGCGAAGGCCGCGCTGGAGCGCAGCCATGCCGATCTGGCGCTGTCGGTGACCGGCTTCGCGGGGCCGCAACAGGATGATGAAGAGGTCGGGCTGGTGCATATCGCGCTGGCCCGCGACGGGGCGGAGCCGCTCCACGAAGTGCATCACTACGGCGACCTCGGCCGCGAGGCGGTGTGCAACAGGGCTGTGGTGTCGGCGCTGAGGATGCTAGTCGCCGAAGCGGCGAAGGCGTGACCGCGGCGATGATCGCGCAAGAGCGAGGTTTGCTATCTTAGATCGTCTCAAAGTGCTGCCCCAATATCTGCTGCCCAAGCAGGCGCTGACTGTGTTCGCCGGTCGCATCGCGGGAGCGCGGGCGGGAGTGAACACGACGCGGCTGATCCGCTGGTTCGCGGCGAAATACGGCGTCGATATGAGCGAGGCCGAGAATGCGGATTTCGCCCATTACCCGACCTTCAACGCATTCTTCACCCGCGCGCTGAAACCCGGTGTGCGACCGATCGCGGAGGCGGATTTCGTCAGCCCGGTCGATGGCACGATCAGCCAGTTCGGCGCCATCGACGATCACCACATGCTGCAAGCCAAGGGGCACCGCTTCACCACCACCGAACTGGTCGGCGGCGACGCCGCGCTGGCGGCGCGGTTCCAGCACGGCAGCTTCGCCAACCTCTATCTCTCGCCGCGGGACTATCACCGCCTGCACATGCCCTGCGAGGGCCGGCTGGTGCGGATGATCCACGTCCCCGGGGCGCTGTTCTCGGTCAACCCGGTGACCGCGCGCGGGGTGCCCAACCTGTTCGCGCGCAACGAACGCGTTGTCTGCGTGTTCGAATCGCCCGAACATGGGGTGTTCGCAATGGTGCTGGTCGGGGCGACGATCGTCGGCAGCATGGCGACGGTCTGGCACGGTGTGGTCAACTCGAAGCGCAGCGGACGGCTGGCCGAATGGAGCTATGAAGACGAGGAGATCGTGCTGGCCAAGGGCGAGGAGATGGGCCGCTTCCTGCTTGGCTCGACCATCGTCATGCTGTTCGAACCCGGCGCGCTCGACTTCAACCGCGACTGGCTGCCCGAAGGGCCGGTCCGGCTGGGCGAAAGGATGGGCGACGCGCCCCGCTAGGGAGGCGCCTCTTCAGTCCGCAGCGCGCTCGGGCGCCTGGCCCGTCAGCCGCCGCAGCTGCCCACGCAGCAGATGATCGAGCGCCGAAGCGTTCTGCCGCAGAGCTCCCAGCGCTGCGGATTTCGCGTCTCCCTCATGCTGCGAAAGGCAGATCGCCGTCTCCAGCGAGACGATATCGGCCGCCAGGAATTTGCGGATCGCGCCGATCAGCGCGGTATCGCGCACCGGGCCCGCCGCAGTCGATGCGACATCGCGGCCGGCATCGTCCAGGATCCCGCCCGCCCACAGATTGGGCTCGCCCTCGGGATCGCGCAGCATCCCGGCCAGCGTCTCCATCTCCTGCGTCGCTTGCGCGATCAGGCGCTGGAACGCCTGTCGGGTCTCGGGATCGTCCACCGCTGCCACCACTTCGGGGAGGCGATGCGCGACCACCCCGCGTCCCTCGCGCAAATCCCGCAGCGCGACGCGGAGCAGTTCTTCATGGCTGGAAGTCGTCATGCGGCCCGAGCGCGGGAGGATCGAAATCGTTCCCGACCGGCGCGACTGTCCCCTCGCCCGCTCGCCGCTGGAACGCGGCTTCGCCTGGTCCATTGTAGCATACATGACCGACAGCGAATGGACCGTACTGGCTTCCGGTATCGGCTTGTTGCTCGTTTACGGTCTGCTTCACATGTCCGGCCTCGAGCTGATCCGCACTCTCAAGCCCAAACAGGAAAAGCACCGATATGCGGGCCTGCTGTTCACCTTCTGGGGACTGGCTCTCCTCCATCTGATCGAGATCGCGATGGGTGCAGGGCTGCTCGCCTTTCTGCTGTCCTATCCGGGGCACGGCGCGTTGAGCAGCGGCTTCGGCAGCACCGTCGCCGATTACCTCTATTTCGCAGGAGTTTCGTTCTCCACCCTGGGATACGCCCAGCTCGAAGCGCATGGGGCGATACGATTGCTGGTCATGATGCTGGCGCTGAGCGGCTTCATGCTGATCACCTGGTCCGCGACCTTCATCTACACGATCTGGGGCGAGACCTTTCGCCACTGACGGGTGCCGGTGGCGCCGCCCCCCAAGCCCGACGGCCCGAAGCCCGACGGCCCGGCGTCGAGCGCTAGCGGCGCCGGAAGCGGAAGTACCAGATTTTGTGATCAGGTATCCATAAGTTTTTGATATATATATGGTAATCGAGATTTTAAAGAGTGATATATTCATGCTGGCAATCACCGGGTAATCACCGTTCCGATTGAGCTAGTCTCGCTATCCAGAATGGTATCGTATGTCTTCAAACCTTATACCAAACTGCATTGATCACGACCCACGAGTCCATTGGCGGCGTCCAATGGTCATGATGCGCCATGGCAGATCGACGAGCTTATTACAGGCCTCGCAGCAGTGGTCGACGATGTTATCGTGGGAAGTAAAGACGCGGTTTGAGAGCCAGTTGTCGCGCATGAACTGCCAGACGTTCTCGACCGGGTTGAGCTCGGGGCATTTGGCCGGCAACGCGATGATGCTGATATTCTCGGGCACGATGAGCTTGGCGGTCATGTGCCATCCTGCCTGATCCATCAGCACAACCGCGTGGGCGCCGCGCGCGACGGCGATCGATATCTCGGCAAGATGCAACGTCATGGTTTCGGTATTGCAAAAGGGCAGGACCAGCCCGGCGGCCTTTCCGTGTTCCGGACAGATTGCACCGAAGATATAGGCCGACCTGGTCCGCTGGTCCTTGGACGCCGACGGCCGCGTCCCTCGCCTGGCCCAGCGCCGCGTGATCTTGGTTTTCTGGCCGACGCGAGCCTCGTCCTGAAACCATATTTCTATGGGCGTGCGCTTCGGGAGAGTCGCTTTGACCTTTGCCAGCTCGGATGCAAAGCCCCCCTTTTGAAGGCTTCCAGGGCCTGTTCGTTCTGAGCATGATGACGAGGTCGCGGGGTGAGCTTGACGTAGCCCAGTTTCCTCAACTCGCGCCCCACGGTCGTTACGTCGAGCAATACCGCAAACTCCCTCTTGGAGCCACTGGACCAGGTCGATCAGCCGCCAGCGAACAACGCCGTGGATTGCAGGAATAGGACCTTGCTCGACGATCTCCACAAGCGCCCGGCGCTGGGCATCATTGGGGATCGAGGACTTGTCGGGAGCCTTGCCGTCAAGCAGCCCATCAGGGCCCCGGGCGTTGAAGAGGATGACCCAGTCGCGCACGATCTGAAGGGTCACACCCCCGGTCCTGGCGGCCTCGCTCCGGCTGCCGCCGTCATAAATCTGAGCCAACGCCG
>JAHJPT010000113.1 GCA_018819685.1 Alphaproteobacteria bacterium | reverse complement strand
CCGAACCAAGCTTTTCGACTATCGGACGGTCGCTTCCTGCAGCGTCATTGAACCCTTAACCGTCCGGAATTTCGCCCGGTTGCCGGATTCTGCATCGAGCTGCGCGTTCGTTCTTTTGTCAAAAGCTTCCCATTCCTTGTTGCGCTTTTCGCTTTCGGCGCCACTCGGCCAATAGGGATAGGTTTGCGTCAGGTACATGTTCGGCTCGCCATCGCGGGCATCGACGTTGAAGTGTAAGCGGTGTTTTGCCCCCACCTTGCGCCGCTCGCTGAGTGGTGCAGATGCTATGTGCCATGGAAGATGACATCGTTACGAGCGGACTGGACACTGGAACTGGAGTGGGTTTGAAGCCTATTCTGCGGCCTGAAGTACTGCGGGGTATGGCTGGTCGACGACGATCCTGGACGCTGGAGCAGAAGCTGGCGATGGTTTCCCAGATGGAGTGTTGCGGCAACATCGCGGCATTTGCCCGGCAGTACGATATCCGGACCTCGTTGCTTTACACGTGGCGGCGTGAGCTGCGCTATGCGCTCGAGGCAAGACAGTCGGCGGGGCACCATGCCGAGCCGGCGTTCGTGCCGGTTGTGGCCGATAGCCCCAAGCCACCAACCGGCGATGTAGCGATAGAGGTTGAGGTCGCAGGCGCGGTGGTTCGGATCGGACGCACGGCGAGAGCCGATGTCGTGAAGACTGTGCTGCAGGCTCTGCAGGTGCCGCGATGATCGGCCCCGCTCCTGGTGCACGGGTGATGGTAGCGACCCGCCCGGTGGATTTCCGCAAAGGGGCGGACTCGCTCGCAGCGCTGGTGGCAGCTGAGTATGGCGGCAAGCCCTATTCCGGCGTGATCTATGTGTTCCGCGCCAAGCGCGCGGACCGGATCAAGCTCATCTGGTGGGATGGCACGGGCTTGTGCCTGATGGCCAAGAAGCTCGAACAAGGCGCCTTCAAGTGGCCGCGGATCCAGGACGGTGTGATGCGCGTCACGGCTGCGCAACTGGGTGCTTTGCTGGAGGGTCTGGATTGGCGCAGAGTGCATGGCGGACGCCGTCCGATTGCACCCCAGATTGCGGCTTGACAGGGCCTTCATCTACTGATTCAACAGGCCCATGCTCCTCGAAGCGGACCTGCCTGATGATGTCGATGCGCTGCGCGGCCTCGTGCTCGAACACGCCCGCGCTCTTGCCGATATCACCGATGCCAAGAGCAAGGCCGATGCCCGGATCGAACGGCTGCAAGCGATCATCGATGCTTTCATGCGTCATCGTTTCGGGCGCAAGTCTGAGCAGCTTGACCCCGATCAGTTCGAGCTGGCGCTTGAGGATATGGAGGCCGCGCTGGCCGAGGCGGAACAGGCGAGGGACAAGGCCACTTCCTCGCGCTCGGATCGTCCGCGCAAGACCAACCGCGGATCGCTGCCCGCCCATCTCGAGCGGATCGAGCAGATCATCGATGTTGAGGAAGTCGATGGTGCCCGGGCCTGCCCCTGCTGCGGCGGCGGGCTTCACCAGATCGGCGAGGATGTGGCCGAACGTCTCGATGTCGTGCCCACCACCTTCCGCGTGCTGGTCACCCGGCGCCCGCGCTATGGCTGCCGCTCGTGCGAGAGCGCGGTCGTGCAGGCCCCGGCACCGTCCCGGATCGTGGAAGGCGGTATCCCCACCGAGGCGCTGATCGCCCAGGTGCTGGTCGCCAAGTATGCCGATCACCTGCCGCTGTACCGGCAGGCACAGATCTATGCCCGCCAGGGCATCCAGCTTGATCGTTCCACCCTGGCTGACTGGGTCGGCAAGGCAGCCTGGTATCTTCGCCCCTTGCGTGATCATATACTGGAACGGCTGCGACGATCAGAGCGGCTGTTTGCCGACGAGACCACAGCGCCTGTGCTCCAACCGGGGCGCGGGCGCACCAAGACCGGCCAGATCTGGGCCTATGCCCGCGATGACCGACCATGGGGCGGCAGCGATCCACCGATGGTGGCCTATGTCTATGCCGCCGATCGCAAGGCTGAGCGGCCCGAGGCTCATCTCGAAGGATTTGCAGGCATCCTGCAAGTGGATGGCTATGGTGGATATGCTGCGCTTGCCCGGCGTAACCAGCAGATCCGCCTCGCGTTCTGCTGGGCGCATGTGCGCCGCAAGTTCTACGAACTGGCCGAGAACTCACCGGTTGCCGCCGACATCCTGCGCCGTATCGCCGCGCTCTACGCCATCGAAGCCGAGATCCGGGGCCTCACTGCCGATGATCGCCGCTTTCTGCGCAACCAACGCAGCCGCATCATCGTCGATGACCTGCATCAGTTCCTCGAAGCCCGGCTCCGTCAGGTCAGCGCCAAGAGCCGTCTGAGCGAGGCGATCCGCTATGCGCTGACCCGTTGGGACGGGCTCATCCGTTTCCTTGATGATGGCCGCCTCGATCTCGACAATAACGCCGTCGAACGCGCCATCCGCCCGCTCGCCCTCAATCGCAAAAATGCCTTGTTCGCCGGATCCGACGAGGGTGGCGATAACTGGGCCGTGATCGCCACGCTCATAGAGAACTGCAAGCTCGCTGGCATCAACCCGCACACCTGGCTGACCGCAACCCTCACCAGCCTCGCCAATGGTCACCCCGCATCACGGGTCGGCGAACTCATGCCGTGGACGGACGTGCCCTGAAAACAGCGCTTACGCTATGCGCTCGAGGCAAGACAGTCGGCGGGGCACCATGCCGAGCCGGCGTTCGTGCCGGTTGTG
>JAHJPT010000112.1 GCA_018819685.1 Alphaproteobacteria bacterium | reverse complement strand
GGGGCGACGAGAGGTTGGGTTGCAGCTTCCAATTCGGAGGGTCGCGCCACAATGGAGGGTCGCCAGATGGGAACGACTGCTTGCCGCTTTCCTGCGTCAAAAGCTGTCTGTCAGCAAACGACCCAATTGCGGACGACTGGCGACCATGGCAATGATCGGCTCATGCGCTGTTACTACGTCCTAGTTCATGGCAAGCTGGATTGGAACGTTGCTCCCCCGACTGAGGGCGAAGTTTATCAGCCAGAGGGCTTCTACTGTCATCGTTTCGTGCTTGCGTCCGGTGGAGAAAGCGCGGGGAAGATCGCGTTTGAACGTGTGCGAACAAACCTTGATCGGAGCGGTCGCTGGCTAAGTGACGGCAGTGCAACCTTGACCCTTGAGGCTGAAGAGGTTCGCAGTGCCCCCCTGCACAAGCTGATCAAGCCAGACAATCGGGGCCACACTTGCTACTAGCAGGATTAAATGCCCGCTTTCCACCCAAATCCAAGCCATAGCCCCCCGCCAGGTCCCGCGCCGAAAGCCGACAGCCCCGAACCACGCCCCCACCGAGCCGCCCCTCCGGAACCCATTGCGCTCCGGGCGATTGAAGCCAGCAATCGGGCTGCGGGCGGGGCCGGTTTCGCTGCGAGCATGGGGGCGGCCGGGGCTTGCGCGAACGGCGGGTACGCCCCCCGTGTCCGACTTGCCAAGATAGTCGAGTGATCTCAGAAGGGTGTGGATGAACGACACAACGACAGGCCGCGAGCACGCGGCCCCCACACAGACCGGGATCGCGGGTCTCGACCACATCCTGCGCGGCGGCTTTCCAGCGTATCGGCTCTATCTGGTCGAGGGCACGCCCGGCACCGGCAAGACCACGCTGGCGCTCAATTTCTTGCTCGAAGGGCGCAAGCGGGGCGAGACCGGGCTGTATATCACTCTGTCCGAAACCGCCGACGAACTGCATTCGGTGGCCCATTCGCATGGCTGGTCGCTGGACGACATCGACCTGTTCGAACTGGTCGCCGAGAACGAGTTCAGCATCGAGAACGAGCAGAGCCTGCTTCATCCCAGCGAGGTGGAGCTGGGCGAAACCGTCGCCGGGATCATCGAGCAGGTCGAGCGGATCGATCCGGCCCGCGTCGTGCTCGACAGCCTGTCCGAACTGCGGCTGCTGTCGCAAAGCGCCTTGCGCTATCGTCGCCAGATCCTCGCGCTCAAGCATTTCTTCGCCAAGCGCGACTGCACCGTGCTGATGCTCGACGACCGGACCTCCGAACCCGGCGATCTGCAATTGCACAGCATCGCCCATGGGGTGGTCTCGCTGGAACAGAGCGCGAGCGCCTTCGGTTCGGAGCGCCGGCGCCTGCGGGTCATCAAGATGCGCGGGCTGAAATACCGCGGCGGCTACCATGATTTCACCATCGAGCAGGGCGGGCTGTGCGTCTATCCGCGGCTGATCGCCTCGGAACATCACGCCGAGTTCGACCCCGCACCGGTCTCGACCGGGCTCGCGGGCCTCGACCGCCTGCTGGGCAACGGACTGGTACCGGGGACCAATACGCTCATCACTGGTCCGGCCGGGGTGGGCAAGACCACCACCGCGGTGAAGTGCCTGGTCGCGGCGCTCGAACGGGGTGCCCGCGCTGCCTATTATCTGTTCGACGAACGTCTCGCGACGCTGCTGCAGCGCTCCGCCGCGCTGGGAATGGATCTGCGCCCCTATCTCGAAAACGGCCAGCTCACGCTGCGCCAGATCGATCCCGCCGAGCTGTCGCCCGGAGAATTTTCCGGTTCGGTTCAGGAAGCGGTCGAGACCGACGGGGCCAGCATGGTCGTGATCGACAGCCTCAACGCCTATATGCATTCGATGCCGAGCGACAATTTCCTCGTGCTGCAGATGCACGAATTGCTCAGCTATCTCAGCCAGCAGGGGATCATCTCGCTGATGATCCTTGGGCAGCACGGGGTGCTCGGCGATCTGCGCTCGGAGCTCGACATCAGCTATCTGGCCGACACCGTGATGCTGATGCGATTCTTCGAAGCCGAGGGCACGGTGCGCAAATCCGTCTCGGTCATCAAGACGCGCACTTCGGATCACGAGCGAACCATTCGCGAGTTCGATATCAATGCTTCGGGACTCACGATCGGCGAACCGCTGACGGGCTTCGCCGGGGTCCTCAGCGGCAATCCGAACTACATCCCCGGGAACGACAAGTTGCTGAAAGACGCCTGAGCATGCCGGGCAGCAAATACGGCACCACCGTCGCGGTGCTCGCGCCGCGCGGACGCGATTCGCAGGTCGCCGCGGAATTGCTCGCCCACAGCGGGTTCGAGGCGCTGGTGGTTTCCGATCTGGCCAGCCTGCGCGATCTGATCGAGCAGCATATCGGGGTGGTGCTGATCGCCGAGGAAGCCATCGGCGACGATCCTGCGCTCATCCATGGCGCGCTCGCGGCGCAGCCGGCCTGGTCGGACATCCCCTTCATCGTCCTGACCAGCGGCACCGCACGCAAGCGCACCCCGGCCGAGGAGGAGCGGATCGATGCGCTCGGCAATGCGGTGCTGCTGGCGCGCCCGATGCATCGCGACGACATCGTCCGCGCGGTCCGCTCCGCGCTCAAGGCGCGGCAGCGCCAGTTCGAGGCGCGCGCGCGGATGGAAGAACTGCGCGACAATCAGCGCAAACTTCGCAAGAGCGAGCGCAAGTTCCATGCCATCGCCAATTCGATCGATCAGATGATCTGGTCGACCCGGCCCGACGGCTACCACGATTACTACAACGACCGCTGGTACGAATACACCGGAGTGCCGCAAGGCTCGACCGATGGCGAGCGCTGGGAGGGAATGTTCCATCCCGACGATCAACCGCGCGCCTGGGAGCGTTGGCAGCGATCGCTCGATACCGGCTTGCCCTACGAGATCGAATACCGGCTGCGTCATCGCTCGGGAGAGTATCGCTGGGTACTGGGCAAGGCCCAGCCGGTCCGCGACGAAGACGGGCGGATCACCCGCTGGTACGGCAGCTGCACCGATATCCACGAACAGGTCCGCATTCGCGAGGAACTGGCGGCGTCGCAGGATCGGCTCGAAGCCGCAGTGAAGGAACGCACCCAGGAACTGTCCGAACTCTATCGCAAGACCCCGGTGGCGCTGCTCTCGACCGATGGCGAAGGCCGGATCGTGACGGTGAGCGAACGCTGGCTGTCCTTCATGCGGTACGATCATGCCGAGGAGGTGCTGGGGCGGTCGGTGACCGAATTCATGACCCCCGAATGCATTGCCGAACACGAGGGCGCCTACAGCGAGCGGATGGCGGAGACCAAGGTGCTCTACGATCTGCCCTATACCGTGATCAAACGCGATGGCGAGCGCGCCGAGGTGCTGGTGTCGGCGCATTCGAGCCTCGGCGCGGCGGGGCAGGTCGACCGGGTGATGGCCTCGGTGGTCGATGTCACCGAGCGCAAGGCCGCCGAGGCGGCGCGCGACGAGGCCGAACACGCGCTGCGGCAGAGCCAGAAGCTGGAGACCATCGGCCAGCTTACCGGTGGGGTGGCGCATGATTTCAACAATCTGCTGATGGCGGTCCGATCGAGCCTCGAGCTGCTGCGCAAGCGGCTGCCCGCGGACGACGAGCGCGCGCAGGGCTATCTCGCCAATGCGCTCGCGGGCGCCGAACGCGGGGCCACGCTGACCCAGCGGATGCTGGCCTTCGCGCGCAAGCAGGAGCTCGATCCCAAGCCGGTCGATGTCGCGGCGCTGCTGCCCGGAATGCGCGATCTGCTCGAACGCTCGCTCGGGCCGGAGATGGATATCGTGCTCGATCTGGGCGCATCGGTCCCGCCGGCGCTGGTCGATGCCAATCAGCTCGAGATGGCGGTCCTCAACCTCGCGGTGAACGCCCGCGATGCGATGGAGGGCAGCGGGCGGCTGACGATCGGGCTGGATTGCGTGCGGATCGAGGATGCGGATGCGGACGGGGGGGCGCGGCTCGAACCGGGCGATTACGTGCGGCTCAGGGTCGAGGACACCGGCGCGGGGATGGATGCCGAAACGCTCGCGCGCGCGGCGGAGCCGTTCTTCACCACCAAGGGGGTGGGACGCGGGACCGGGCTGGGGCTGTCGATGGTCCATGGGCTGACCAGCCAGCTGGGCGGATCGTTCCAGCTGCAAAGTCGGGCCGGCGAGGGCACCGTTGCGGAGATGTACCTGCCCGTGGCGCAGGATGGTGCCGCCGGTCCGGCCCCCGCCTCCGCGCCGCAAGACGAGCCGGGAAATCCGGTCAAGTATTTGAAAATACTGGCTGTCGACGATGACGCGCTGGTGCTGTTCGGGACCGTCGCCCTGCTCGAGGACCTGGGCCACGAGGTCGTCGAGGCCGGCTCGGGCGCCGCGGCTCTCGCCATGCTCGCTACGCGCGATGATATCGATCTTGTCGTCACCGACCAGGCGATGCCCAACATGACCGGAGTGGCGCTGGCACGAGAAATCCACCGCACCCGTCCCGACCTCCCGGTAGTCCTCGCCAGCGGTTACGCGGAGATGCCCGAAGGCGCGAAGCAGGACATCGTAGCCCGGCTGGAGAAGCCTTTCAGCCACGAGGATCTGGCCGACGTCCTGCGTGCGATCTTCGCCGCCTGACCAGACGCCCGGCCGGCAAGCCGCGCAGGTCCGTTCACTCCGGCAAACAAGAAAAGCCCCGATCGGCGGACCCTTATGCGCACGATATGCGTTCGGGCGGCTGGAGGAGTCTGCCGTGCCCATCACCATCAATTCGCGAAGCCACGACCTGCCCGAAGACCCGCGGGTGAGCCTGCTCGACTTCCTGCGCCACGATCTCGGGCTGACCGGAACCAAGAAGGGCTGCGACCATGGCCAGTGCGGCGCCTGCACCGTGCTGGTGGACGGGATGCGGATCAACAGCTGCCTGTCGCTCGCCGCGATGCATGACGGCGACCATGTCACCACCATAGAAGGTCTCGGCACCCCCGCTGCGCCTTCGAAGCTGCAGCAGGCCTTCGTCGAGCACGACGGGTACCAATGCGGCTATTGCACGCCGGGCCAGATCTGCTCGGCCACCGCTATGCTGCAGGAGATCGCCAACGGCTGGCCGAGCGATGCGAGCGAGAGCCTCGAAGGTCCGATGGAGGCCAGCGGCGCCGAAATTCGCGAGCGGATGAGCGGAAATCTGTGCCGCTGCGGCGCCTATGCCAATATCGTCGCCGCGATCGAGGATGTAGCCGCGCAGGAGGATCCGGCATGAGGCCGTTCGATTTCCAGCGCGCCGACGGCCTCGACCACGCCTCCCAGCTCTGCGCCGACCGCGATAGCAAGCCGATCGCCGGCGGGACCAATCTGATCGATCTCATGAAGCTGCAGGTGGAAACGCCGCAGACGCTGGTCGATATCCATCGCCTGCCGATGGGGCAGATCGCCGATACCGACGAGGGCGGCCTGAGGATCGGCGCGCTGGCGAGCAACACGGCCACCGCGGTCCACGACCGTGTCCGCAGCGACTACCCATTGCTCGCCCGCGCGATCCTGGCGGGCGCGAGCCAGCAATTGCGCAACAAGGCGACCACCGGCGGCAATCTGTGCCAGCGCACGCGCTGCTATTATTTCATGAACATCGACCAGCCCTGCAACAAGCGCGAGCCCGGCTCGGGCTGCGGTGCGCTCAAGGGGATCGCGCGGCTGCACGCGGTGCTGGGCACCAGCGATCAATGCATCGCCACCTATCCCGGCGATATGGCGGTGGCGATGAGTGCGCTGCGCGCCACGGTCGAGATCGCCGACGCCAGCGGGAAGTCCCGCAGCGTGGCGGTGCGCGATTTCCACTGCCTGCCCGGCGACACCCCATGGCGCGACAATGTGCTGGAGGAGGGCGAGCTCATCACCGCTGTCATCCTTCCGCCGCCGGTCGAGGCCCGCCAGCTCTACCGCAAGGTGCGCGAGCGCTCGTCCTACGCTTTCGCCATGGTCTCGGTCGCTGCCGTGGTGGCACTCGAGGATGGACGTTTCAGCCGCGCCGATCTCGCCTTTGGCGGCTTGGCGCACAAGCCGTGGCACGACCCGCGATTGAGCGAGGTGCTGCTGAACAAGGAGCCGTCTGCGCAACTGTTCGACGAGGCAGCCGATGTGCTGCTCGACAGTGCGCAAGGCTATGGCGAAAACGATTTCAAAATTCCGCTGGCCCGGCGCACGCTGGCCGCGGTGCTGGCCGAAGCGACGGGGATGGAACTGTGAGCGCGCATCTGAAACAGGACGAACCCGACACCCGCAATTTGCTCGACGACATGGTGCAGGGGATCATCGGCAAGCCGCTCGCGCGCCCGGACGGGCTCGGCAAGGTAACCGGCACCGCACCCTATGCCGCCGAATACCCGATCGCGGATTGTCTCGAAGGCGTGCTGGTCACTGCTCCCTTCACCAAGGGCACGATAACGGGGATCCACAAGGACTCGGTGCTGTCGATGCCCGGCGTGGTTGCGGTGATCGACGACAAGCGGCTCACCGCACGAGCGGCGCAGGGGGGCGCGGGCGAAGCCCCGGCGCAGCCCGCACGCGAGGTCGGCTATTTCGGGCAGCCGATTGCGCTGGTGGTGGCGGAAAGCTTCGAACAGGCCAGGGATGCGGCCAAGCATCTGACCTTCGAATACCGCGCCGAAAATGTCGCCGATGTGCCGCTCGACCCGGAGAAGACG
>JAHJPT010000111.1 GCA_018819685.1 Alphaproteobacteria bacterium | reverse complement strand
GACATCATGCCGGGCCAGCTGCCGCAGCGCCATTGCCCGCTGCCGCCCGAGGCCCCGTCCGATCCGATGCCGTTGGGCGAGGAGTTCGAGCGCCGGATCGAGGCCGCCAAGCAAGGCTGCACCATCGGGTCGGACGGTGAGATGGTCGCGGACCCGCCCGCCGCCAAGCACCGCGCCAATTCGCGTTCCAGGCCTAAACTTCCCTAAACTTCCAGCTGATCGGGAGGGCAGAACATAGCATCTCCCCTCCCCGCGGGGAGGGGCCGGGGGTGGGGGAGCGCGCCGCAGGCGCGCGTCGAGGCCAGCGGCGTGGCACACCCCCACCCGGCCGCGCCTTTGAGGGGGAGGAGCAAAAAGGTGCGTCTGCCGAAAGAGGCCGATCGGCGCAGCGCAGCGATCAATCGGCGGTTACGGCTTCGGGACGACGCTCCGACGCCTGACGCCGCCACATCTCGGCATAGAGCCCGTCGTGCCGCAGCAATTCGGCATGCGACCCGGTCTCGGACACACGGCCGTGGTCGAGCACGATGATCCGGTCGGCCGAGGCGATGGTCGAGAGGCGATGCGCGATCGCCAGCGTGGTGCGGCCTTGCGATACGCGCTGCAGCGTCTGCAGGATGTCCTGCTCGGTGCGCGAGTCGAGCGCGCTGGTCGCCTCGTCGAGCACCACGATCGGCGGGTTCTTGAGCAGCGTGCGGGCGATCGCGACGCGCTGCTTCTCGCCCCCCGACAGCTTGAGCCCGCGCTCGCCGACCTCGGTGTCGAAGCCTGCGGGCAGGCGCTCGATGAAGGGCAGGATCGCGGCGTCGCGCGCGGCCTGTTCGATCTGGTCGGGGGTCGCGCCCTCCTGGCCGTAGGCGATGTTGTAGCCCACGGTGTCGTTGAACAGCACGGTGTCCTGCGGGACGATGCCGATATGGGCGCGCAGGCTGTCCTGCCGGACGTGCGCGATATCCTGCCCGTCGATCAGGATGCGCCCGCCTTGCGGGTCGTAGAAGCGGAACAGCAATCGCGCGATCGTGCTCTTGCCCGCGCCCGAGGGACCGACGATGGCCAGCGTGCTCCCTGCGGGCACCTCGAAGCTGAGTCCCTGCAGGATGGTGCGATCCGCATCATAGCCGAACACGACCTTGTCGAAGGTGACCGAAGGACGGTCGACCACCAGCGCCGGGGCGCCCGGCGCGTCCTCGACCTCGACGCCTGTATCCATCAACTGGAACATCTGCGCCATGTCGACCAGTCCCTGGCGGATCGTGCGATAGACCACCCCGAGCAGGTCGAGCGGGCGGAAGAGCTGGAGGAGGTAGGTGTTCACGAACACCAGATCGCCCACGGTCAGCTCGCCGCGGCTCCAGCCCCAGACGGTATAGGCCATCGCACCCGCCATCAGCGCATTGGTGATCAGCGCCTGGGTGATGTTGAGCAGGCCGAGCGAGGTGTCGGACTTGATCGCCGCTTCGGAATAGGCGTGCGCGGCGCGCGAGTAGCGTTCCCCCTCGCGGTGTTCGGCGCCGAAATATTTGACCGTCTCGTAGTTCAGCAGCGAGTCGACCGCGCGCGACAGCGCGGTGCCGTCGAGATCGTTCATCTCGCGGCGCAGATCGGTGCGCCATTCGGTGATCCGCTGGGTGACCACGATATAGCAGACCACCGCCAGCGCGGTCGCGGCAACCAGACCCAGCCCGAAGTTGAGATAGAAGATCACGGCTACCGCGATCAGCTCGATGGCGGTCGGCGCGATGTTGAACAGCAGGAAATAGAGCATCGAATCGATGCTCTTGGTCCCGCGCTCGATGATCTTGGTGACCTCGCCGGTCCGGCGCGAAAGGTGGAAGCGCAGCGACAGGCGGTGTAGGCGCTGGAACACGTCGACCGCCAGATTGCGCGTGGCTTCCTGCCCGACGCGCTCGAACACGATGTTGCGCAGATTGTCGAACACGGTGGCGGAGAAGCGGCCCAGCCCATAGGCCAGCACCAGCGCCAGCGCGACCATCACCGCTTCGTTGGCCGGCGTCGACATGGCATCGACCGCACCCTTGTAGGCGAAGGGCAGGGCGAGCATCACGCCCTTGGCCAGCAGCACCAGCAGCAGCGCGATCGCGATCCGCACCCGCAGCTGCGGATTGCCTTGGGGCCAGAGATAGGGAAGGAACCGCCGCAGCGTGGCCCAGCTCTCGGCGTCGCGCGGGGTGCTGGAAGTTATCGTGTCGGGCGGCATGGACAGCCCATTTGGTGCCCCGCGGCGCTCAGCACAAGCGCAGCGGCGGGAAGGGCAGCGTCAGGTGCCGATCCGCGAAGGGAAGAAGATCTGCTTCCTGATCGCGCCCGACTGCGACCCGTCGGGAAGATCGAACAGAATGCGACGGTCGGCGAAATCGATCGCCACGCGGTCGAACACGCGCAGGTTCTGCATTCCCAGGATCAGCGCGGGACGATCGTCGAGACCAAGCTGCGCGAACACCGGGCTCTGCGCATAGCCGATCGGCACCCGCGCCATCGTCAATCCGCCGATGCGCAGGGTCCCTGCCAGCGCGAGATCGCTGCGGAGCTCGAAGCCGTTGACGTCCGTGGTGAGCAATTGGTCCTGCTGGCGCGCCCGCAAACGACGGCGCAGCGCGGCATTGCCGTGCGAATTGGCGGCGCCGGTGTCGATGATCACCGCAGTGCGCACCCCGTCGATCTGCGCATCGGTGATGATCATGTGCCCCAGCTTGCGTCGCGCGCGCACGACGATCTCGTAGCCCGAACCGCGATCGTCGTGGGCATCGGCAACCCAGATCCGGTTGTCGCGAAAGTCCATCAGCACACGCAGGTTCTGCAGGCTGTCGAGCCCCAAGATGCCGTCGGCGCCGACATGGCGGTCGTCGAGCAGCGGTGCGGTCAGTCCGTCGAACCGCCGATCGGCGAATTCGAGCCCGTCGAGCGCGACGGTTTCGACCATGCGGCTGCTCCCCATCGCCACCAGCAGCGCCTGTCCGCTGGGGACCAGCTGCAAACGGTCGGTCACGCGATGCGTCACCACGGTGGCTTGCGCGCCGGTGTCGACAAGAAAGCGGAAGGGTCCGGCTCCATCGATGGTGACGGGCACCGTCATGCGCAGATAGCGGTCGAGATCGACGATGAAATCCTCGATCGGATTGAGGTCGTCTTCCACGACCGGTGCGGACGAGGCGGGCTGCGCCAGCGCCGGGGCCGGGGTTGCAAGCCAGAGCGACAGCACGAGGGCACCGCCAACCGCCGCCGCGTTCAAGAATATGCGTGCCATGACGCGTCTCCAATCTTCGGGATAGATCACGTCACGATGGCCAAATAACGGCAGGAGCCTACGCGCGATCGCGCTATGCCGGTCGGCGATGCGCTGATAGATGCGCGATCGATGATGCGAGCGCCCCGGCCATGACGATCCAGATCGCCGTTCTGGCCCATAATGAGGAGCGCCGGATCGCGCTGTGTCTCGACAGTCTTCCACTGGACGAGGCCGCGGTCGCCGTGGTGGTGAATGGCAGCAGCGACGCCACGGCGGACATCGTGCGCGGCTATGCGGATCGCGGGGTCCGGCTGGTCGAATATACAGCTGGCGGCAAGGCGCGCAGCTGGAACCGCTTCATGCTCGACGAGGCGCCCGAGGCGGATTGCTACGTCTTTGTCGATGGCGATGCCCAATTGCTGCCCGGCACAGTGCGCGGCCTCGAGCGCTGCCTGCGCAACAACCCGCACGCCAACGCAGCGGCGGGGATGCCGCGCAACGGGCGGCGGGCGGCCTATTACCGGCGGCTGCTGGCCGAGGAGCACGGCCTATTCGGCGATTGCTATGCCTTGAGCGGGGCTTTCGTCGCGCGCCTGCGCGCCAGCGGCGTGCGTTTGCCCGAAGATTTGGTCGGCGACGACAGTCTGATCGCGGCGCTGGCGAACAATGATCTGGGCCGCGATGCCGACCGCCGCGAGGGTGCGGTGGTGCCGTGCGACACGGGTGGCTTCCTGTGCGAGCCGACCCAGCTGACTCCCAAGGGATTGAATCTGCAGGCGCGCCGGATGGTCAATTATTCGGTCCGCCATTTCCAGAACCGGATCATCAGCACGCTGATGCAGGGCGAGGGTCCCGCAGCGCTGCCGCCGCGGATGGCCGATCTCTATCCCGAATGGCTGCCGCGGCTGCGCCCGCGGTTCAGCCCGCTGTGGTTTGCATTCGACCGCCTGGCTCTGGCGCGGATGCGGGCCGCCGTCTGACCATCGCCCAGCTGTCGTAGACCACGCTACGCCAGCCGAACCAGATGACCGCCGCATAGATCGCGGCCCCCGCCGCTCCGAGCGCCGCCAGCCTGAGCGGTGCGGGCCAGTCGGGCAGGATCGTCCCCAGCCCGATCACGCCCACGGCCATCGCACCGCAGCCGACGATCGCGGGCCAAATCGATTTGAACCACTCCCATGCCCCGACCCCGGCGACCGGCAGGGTGAACGCGAGCGTGAAGGCCAGCAGCAGCGGCGAGGCGACCCACCAGGCGCGAACCAGCCCCATCGCACCGTATTGGACTCCGACGAGAAATCCGGAGGTGAACAGCAGGGCACCGAACAGGCTGGTGTAGACATAGATGCGCGGGCGCCCCGTAGCGTTCGTCGCAGGGGTGCAGATGATCTCGAGCGAGCGCAGCGGCATCACCAACGCCAAACCGGCGACGATCGGTGCCATCGGCAGCCACTTCTCGCCGAACAAGGTGGCGATGGCTTCGGGCGCGGTAAGGGCGAGGCCGATGTAGATCGGGCCGGTGATGATGGCGACGCTGCGCATCGAGCGCAGGAAATAGGGTGCGAGGCTGTGCCCCGCCTTGTACAGTTCGGAATAGGCGGGGAAAGCCACCTCGTTGAGCGGAGGCAGAAAGCGTCCGGTGACGATCAGCGTGAGGAACAGGGCTTCGGCATAAAGCCCCAGATCGTACGGCTCGAAGATCCGCCCGGCGATGAAGATGTCGCTCTGGCTCTGGACGATCCACAGCATCTGGCACAGCGTCATCGCGCCGCCATAGCTGACCATGGCGCCGGCCCCCTTGAGATCGAACACCGGCAATGCGAGCGGCCAGGCCGCGATGGTCACCCCTGCGGCACGCACCGCGAAGGCCACGATGGGGGCCCAGACCAGCGCCCAGACTCCATAGCCGTACCAGGCCATGGCGAGCGCGGTTACCGCACCCGCGATCGACGCTATCATATTTGCGATCGCCTGGGTGCGGAACGAGAGCTCGCGCGACAGCAGGGCGCTTGGCAGAGCGATGAAGGGAGTGGTCAGGAACAGCAGCGCCTGGATGTGGAGCATGTCCTCGACCAGAGGCTCGCCATAATAGAGCGCGGCATAGGGCGCGATCAGGATCTGCGCCGCGGCGAGCCCGAGATTGAGCACCAGCAGCAGAGCGAAGGCCTGGCCGATGTCGCGCTTGCCGATGCTGTCCTGCTGGATAAGCGAATTGGCGAAGCCCCACCCATTGAGGAACGCCAGCGCGGCAAGCACCACCTGGCTCATCGCGAACAGGCCGTAATCGCTCGGATCGAGCAGGCGCACCACCAGGAGAGTCGAACCCCAGGTGATGATCTGGGCGATGACCTGGCTGCCATAGCGCCACGCCAACGCACTGCGCACGCGCGCTCCAAAGCCGGCAGGGGCCGGGCCGCCCGCCAGGTCGCCGGCATCGCTGTCCAGATCCCGGCGCTCTTGTGGGTGCTTGTCCGCGCTATCCATCCGCAGGGGCGTAGAATCGAATCATAACGAAAGCGAGACGCCATTGGCGGGGCGCGGGTGGCGGATTGGGCCGGCAGGAATGAATCGCCCGTGATTCACGCGTCAAAACGCCGGGTGAATCGGCCCTCGGCCGGCGAAAGCCGACTTCGGGCCCACTTGAAGCCCCGGGCGCCCATCCCAAATGACGCTTTCGGGACAGGCTGAAACCCGCAGAAATCTGCCGAATTTTCGCCTCGGCGAAATAAAATTGCAAAAACCCGTTGACCCGAATCAACCCGCCCCATATATGCCCTCTCACCGGAGCGAAGCAGCCCACTCAAACGGGTCAGACGCTCTGGTCGCCAACATATTCGGATAGCCGGTCCCCCGGTGTAAATCGGGGATACCTTCGCTGTCCGCTTTTAATGTTGAGTGGCTCTTTGACATTGTTGATTTTTGATGAAGGGACATGTGGGCGACGGCGCCCGGTCCGGGGGTTTTAAGGCTCCGGATACCGGTTAACTATGCCGATTGCCACATCCTTCGCAGGCCCACAGTCTGCGTTGCGATGATGCATGTTCATTCGTATCCATTACGTTTGATGTGCAGGTATCGGCTCCTTGAAGCTCTTGTCTGTTCGGATAGCGGGTTTCGACCCGTGCCGGATAGGTGAGTGACACAAACTTGAGAGTTTGATCCTGGCTCAGAACGAACGCTGGCGGCATGCCTAACACATGCAAGTCGAACGAACCCTTCGGGGTTAGTGGCGCACGGGTGCGTAACGCGTGGGAACCTGCCTTTAGGTCCGGGATAACAGTTGGAAACGACTGCTAAT
>JAHJPT010000110.1 GCA_018819685.1 Alphaproteobacteria bacterium | reverse complement strand
CGTTTGAACAGGCGCTGGAAATGGCTCGGCGCATAGCCGGTCAGCCGCGCCAGCTCTGCAAGACTCGCGCTCCCGCCCGCCCCGATCGCGTCGATCGCCGCGCGCACCGCCGCCTCCTCGCCGCTCTGGCGATCGGGCGCGCAGCGCTTGCAGGCGCGCAGGCCCGCCGCCTCGGCCGCGGCGGGGTCGGCGTAGAAGTGCACGTTCGACCGCTTGGGCGCGCGCGCCGGGCACGATGGGCGGCAATAGATGCCGGTGGAATGGACACCGGTGACGAAAGCACCGTCGAAGCGCCGGTCCTTCGCCAGCGCGATCCGCCAGCACTCGTCGTCGCTCAACGCCTGGGCACCCAGCAATCGGGCGTTCCTAAGATCGGCAGGTTCGGCTGCGGTCATGCCGTTCATCCTTCATGGCTTCGCGTGGGCTTGCAAGCGTCAGCTAACCCATTTCGCCACGCGCGGCGTCCCGAAGCTTGCGGTCAATGACACGGACGCGATAGAAGCGCCGCCGGATGGGACGTCTCCTTACTCTTCTGGTGCTGCTGCTCGGCATGTTTGTCGCACCCTCGCCCGCGCAAGCCGAGCCGGCGGATATCGACGCGGCGGCACGCGGCGTGGTGCGCGTGGTTATTCTGGGCAGCGATGGCGAGGAGGTCTATCCGATCAGCCACGGCAGCGGGTTCGCGGTCAGTCCCACGCAGATCGTCACCAACGCCCACGTCATCCGCGACGCGTTGGCCGACGACAGCCTCAGGATCGGCATTGTCCCCTCCGATGGCGCAGGCGCGGTCTATGGCAAAGCGGTCGCAATCTCCTCGCGCAACGATCTGGCGCTGGTCGAACTGACCGGGGATCTGCGGCTGCCGCCGCTGACGCTTGTGGGCGGGCCGCTGGCCGACAGCGGCGAGAGCTATGCGGTCGGCTATCCGATGAATGTCGACAAGGCGCAGGGACTCGATATCGGCGATATCTTCCGCAGCCAGCCCCCTGTGAAGAGCCGCGGGTTTCTCGCCGGAACGCGGCCCAGCCGCAGTTTCGACACCGTGCTCCACACCGCGCCGATCGCGCGCGGCAATTCGGGAGGGCCGCTGCTCGATGGTTGCGGCCGGGTCCTGGGGGTCAACAGCTTCGGGGCGGATTCGGGTGGATCGGATGCGGAGTTCTTCTTCGCCGTCTCGAACCGGGAATTGCGCGCCTTCTTGCGCGACAACGGCGTGGCGCCGCGGATCAACGATACCGAATGCCGCAGCCTCGACGACCTCGAAGCCGAGGAACGCGCCCGTCTGGACCGCGAACAAAGCGCCGCACGCGCGGCGCTCGACAATCGCAGCGAGGAAGAGCGGGTCCGGCGCGAGCGGGCGCGCTTCGAGGCCGAGATGCAGGTCCGCGACGAGCGCGACGATCGCATGCTCGCCAGCGTGTTGCTGCTCCTGCTCGGCGCCGGTCTGATCTGGTGGGCGTTCGAGAAGCGCGAGCCGGTCGAAGCCGAATTCGGCACGGTCGCCTGGCCGGTCCGCAACCGGATCGTGCTGGCGCTGGGGATCGGCGCGGTGCTGATGGCGCTGATGCTGCATGTCAGCCGACCGGGGATCGACGAGATCGACCGCCGTGTGTCCGCGGTGATGGGCGGGGAAGCCGACGAGAGCGACGGTGCCGGCGAGCTCCGCGCGAACGGCTCGGGATCGGGGAAGACAGATTACGTCTGTACGCTCGATCCGCAGCGCAGCCGCGTCACCAGCGCGCAGGCGCAGCAGGTCAGCTTCGAGTGGAGCGCCCAGGGCTGCGTAAACGGGCGGACCCAATACGGGCTCTCGGCCGGAACCTGGTCGCGCGTCTTCGTGCCCAATGAGGAACAGGCGGTCGCGGTCAACAGCTTCGACCCGGCGCGACGGATCTACCGCACCGAACGCTATCTGCTCTCGCGCGGAGCCATGAACACGGCGCGCGCGGCGCGGAGCAAATATTCGGCGCCAGCCTGCGGGACCGAGGATGCCGCTTCCTCGCTGGGTGACATGCAGACCGAGGTGGTTTCCAGCCTGCCCACCCAGCCCAACGAAAGGCTGGTCTATTCTTGCGAGGTGGCGGAGGGCGACTAGGCTGCCAGAGCCTCGCCGCTCAACGTGATGCGGTGCATCTCGCGCGCGTGCCCCTGATAGTCGTTCATCGCATAATGCCAGGTCGTCCGATTGTCCCAGATCGCGACCGAGCCCGGCTCCCAGTCGATTCGGCACTGATGCGCTGGGTCCATTGCCGCGGCATAGAGCCGGTCGAGCAAGGGGCGGCTGTCGGCGCGGCTCCGACCGACGATGTTCACCGTGAAGGCCGGATTGACGTAGAGCAGCCTGCGCCCGGTCGCCGGATGGCGGATCACGACCGGATGGCTCGCGCCGGTGGTCATCCCCTGACCGCGCAGTTCGCTTCCGATATCCGTCTGCGCATAGGCGCCATCGGCAGCATAGATATGATCGGCGGTGTGGAAGGCTTCGAGCCCCGCGATTTCGCGCTTCAGATCGTCGGACAGCGAATCATAGACCGCTCCCATATGCGCATAGAGCGTATCGCCGCCCGACGGCGGCAGCACGCGCGCCACCAGGATCGAGCCCATCGCGGGCACTTGATCGTAGGAGTGATCGGTATGCCAGCCGCCGCCGATATTGGTCTGCTGGTTCTCGCGCTTGCGCACCACCGCGATCTCGGGATGCTCGTCGGTCAGCGGGAAGTAATTGTTGATGTCGATCCCGCCCCAGCGCTGCGCGAACGCGATGTGCTCTTGCGGCGAGAGCTCCTGACCCCGCAGCACCGCGACGCCATGCGCATAGACCGCCTCCCGCACATCGTCGAGCGTCGCACCCGCAGCGTCGGCGAGCTGGACGCCGGTTATTTCCACGCCGCATGACGGCGCGAGCGGTACGATTTGCATCGAATCTCTCCCTGCGCTCCTTGCGGCGCCTCGTCGGCATCCTACATGGCGAAAGGACGGAGTCCATCATCCGACCTGCGATTTGCGACCGGATCGACGGGCACCCGGCTTGCGCTTCCCCAGACCCGATGCTAGGCGCGCGACAGCTTTGCCGGGGTGGCATACGCCCACCCGCGACGCCAGGCTGACAGCATCGTTTTTTTCCGGACCTCGAGAGGACGACAACGCGTGGAGAATTCCGCCGGTATTCAGGCTAGCCTGGCAGGGCGCTATGCGTCGGCCCTGTTCGACCTGGCGAGCGAGAACGGCACAGTGACCGCTGTCGAATCGGACCTCGAGAAGCTCGAGACCGCTTTGGCCGAATCGGACGCGCTGGCCCAGCTCACCACCAACCCCAAGGTTTCGCGCGGCGCCGCCGGACAGGCGCTTGCCGGCGTGTCCGATGTGCTCGGCCTCGCCGAACTGACGCGCAATTTCATCGGCGTGCTCGCGCACAACCGGCGGCTGGCGCAATTGCCCAAGGTGATCCGTTCCTTCCGCGCCATTGCCGCCGCCCAGCGAGGCGAAGTCACCGCGCAGGTGAGCAGTGCGCATGCGCTCAGCGATTCGCAGCTGGAACAGATCCGCTCGCGGCTCACCGCGCGCGAGGGCCGCACCGTCAAGCTTTCCACCACCGTCGATCCCGAATTGCTCGGCGGTCTGGTCGTTACCATCGGATCGAAGCGCATCGACGGCTCGATCCGCACCCGCCTCAATTCCCTCGCCCAGGCGATGAAGGCCTGATCAAAGGACGTTACTCATGGATATCCGCGCCGCAGAAATTTCCAAGGTCATCAAGGACCAGATCGCCAATTTCGGCACCGAAGCCGAAGTCAGCGAAACCGGCACCGTGCTGAGCGTGGGTGACGGGATCGCCCGCATCCACGGGCTCGACAAGGTGCAGGCCGGCGAAATGGTCGAATTCGCCAACGGGGTGCAGGGCATGGCGCTCAACCTCGAAGCCGACAATGTCGGTGTCGTGATTTTCGGCTCGGACGCCGAGATCAAGGAAGGCGATATCGTCAAGCGCACCGGCACCATCGTTGACGTGCCGGTTGGCAAGGGCCTGCTGGGCCGCGTGGTCGATGCGCTCGGCAATCCGATTGATGGCAAAGGCCCGATCGAAACCACTCAGCGCAGCCGCGTTGAAGTGAAGGCGCCGGGCATCATCCCGCGCGAATCGGTGTCCGAACCCGTGCAGACCGGCCTCAAGGCGATTGACGCGCTGGTGCCGGTGGGCCGCGGTCAGCGAGAGCTGATCATCGGTGACCGTCAGACCGGCAAGACCGCTGTCGCCATCGACACCTTCATCAACCAGAAGGAAGCCAACGCGGGCGACGATGAAGGCAAGAAGCTTTACTGCGTCTATGTCGCTGTCGGCCAGAAGCGTTCAACGGTTGCGCAGATCGTCAAGCAGCTCGAAGAAAACGGCGCGATGGAATATTCGATCGTGGTTGCCGCGACCGCATCGGAACCTGCCCCGCTGCATGACCTTGCGCCCTATACCGGCCGCGAGATCCG
>JAHJPT010000109.1 GCA_018819685.1 Alphaproteobacteria bacterium | reverse complement strand
TTTTGCGATGGATTACCTCGCCGCCGCGAGCCAGTGCGCGATCCATCTCTCGCGGCTGGCGGAGGAACTGATCATCTGGGCGAGCCAGCCCTTCGGCTTCGTGCGGATGCCCGATACGCTCTCGACCGGCAGCTCGATCATGCCGCAGAAGAAGAACCCCGACGCCGCCGAGCTGGTGCGCGGCCATGCCGGACGGATCATCGGCTGCGCGACCGCGCTGATGGTGACGATGAAGGGCCTGCCGCTGGCCTATTCCAAGGACATGCAGGACGACAAGCCGCCGGTGTTCGAAGCCGCCGGCCTGCTCGACCTGTGCCTCGCCGCCGCCGCCGGGATGATCGCGGACAGCCGCTTCGAGGTCGCGCGGATGCGGCAGGCGGCCGAGCTCGGCTATGCCACCGCGACCGATCTCGCCGACTGGCTGGTGCGCGAAGCCGACATCCCCTTCCGCGAGGCGCATCACATCACCGGCACCGCGGTGCGGCTGGCCGAGAGCCGCGGGGTGGCGCTCGATGCGCTCTCGCTGGACGAGTTCAAGGGCATCGACAGCCGCATCGACGAACGGGTGTTTGCTGCGCTCTCGGTCGATGCCTCGGTCGCGGCGCGCGCCTCCTATGGCGGCACTGCGCCCGATCAGGTAAGGCAGCGCGTGGCCGAAGCCCGCAGCGAACTGGGAATGGACGAATGAGACGCTCACTGATCGCGATCGGCGCACTGCTGGCGCTGACAGCCTGCGGGCAGCAGGCCGAGCTCAAGCCCCCGCCGGGCGCCACCCTCCCCGTGGCTCCCTATGGCGCCGAAACGCGCCCCGATGCCGACGATCTGCTTGCGCTCGATCCGCAGGCCGCACCCGAACGCAGCGTCGAGCTGCGCCGCCGCTCCGAGGAGCGCGAGGACGATCCCTTCGACCTGCCTCCCGAATAGCTTGGCGACCACTTAGCTTGATAGGCGCAAAGCACAGATAACTCGACTTGGCGGCGGCTTCGCGGCATGCGGCGCGGCGATGAATCATTTCACCCTTCGCGACGGCGTGTTGCACGCCGAAGACGTACCGCTTCCCGCGATCGCCGAGGCGGTCGGCACCCCCGTCTATGTGTATTCGCGCGCCACGATCGAGCGCCACGCCACGGTGTTCCGCGAGGCGCTGGCGCCGCTCGACGATCCGCACATAGCCTTCGCGGTCAAGGCCAACCCCAATCTCGCGGTGCTGCGCGTGCTGGCACGGCAGGGCTATGGCGCGGATGTGGTCTCGGGCGGCGAGCTGATCCGCGCACTGGCCGCGGGGATGAAGCCTGCCGACATCGTCTTTTCCGGCGTGGGCAAGACCCATGCCGAGCTCGAGCAGGGACTGCGCGAGGATATCGGGCAGTTCAACGTGGAGAGCGAGGAAGAGGGTTACGAGCTCGCGGCGATCGCGCGCCGCGCGGGCAGGGCCGCGCGCTGCGCGCTGCGGGTGAACCCCGATGTCGATGCGCGCACGCATGAAAAGATCTCGACCGGCAAGAGCGAGAACAAGTTCGGCGTTCCGCTCGATCGCGCGGCCGCGATCTACACTGCACTGGCGCAGGAGGACGGGCTCGATATGCGCGGCATCGCCGTACACATCGGCAGCCAGCTCGCCAGTCTCGAACCGCTCGAGACGGCGTTCGCCAAGGTGGGCGCGCTGATCGGCGAACTGCGCGGCGCGGGTTGCAAGGTGACCCATGCCGATCTCGGCGGCGGTCTGGGCGTCCCCTATCGCGCGGGGGAGGCCCTGCCCGCTCCGGCGGAATACGGCGCCATGGTCGCGCGGGTGACCAAGGACTGGAACGTGCGGCTGATGTTCGAACCCGGACGGGTGATCGCGGGCAATGCCGGCGTACTGTTGACCCGCGTGGTCCGGGTCAAGCGCGGGCTGACGCACCCCTTCCTGGTGGTCGATGCGGCGATGAACGACCTCGCGCGCCCCGCTCTCTACGGCGCCTGGCACGATTTCGACGCGGTCGCACCCAGCGGCGAGCGCACCACCGCGCATATCGTCGGCCCGATC
>JAHJPT010000108.1 GCA_018819685.1 Alphaproteobacteria bacterium | reverse complement strand
CTTGATGCGCAAGTCGGCATCGAGAAACAGAGTGCCGATTTCGGTCGCGTTGATCAGGTTCTGCAGGTCGCTATGGGCGCTGGCGACATTGTCGAGCTTGGTCTTGAGCTCGGAATTCACCGTCTGCAGCTCTTCGTTGATCGACTGCAGCTCTTCCTTGCTGGTCTCGAGTTCCTCTGCAGTGGAGCGATATTCCTCGTTGATCGACTGCAGTTCCTCGTTTGCGATCCGTAATTCCTGCGCCGAGCTTTCGTGCTCGCGTCGGCTGGCGTCCAGCCGCTTTTGCGCGCTGCGCACCTCTTCGCGCAGCCGGCGGACTTCGCGCGCGCCATCTCCTTGCCCGACCTCCTCCGTCTCCTCGCCTTCCGCCACAGCGCCGCCGTCCAGAAACATGACCAGCGCCTGTGCGGCCATGTGCGGTTCGCTCGGCTGGGCGGCGACGAACATCGTCACCCGCCGTCGCTCGCCATCGAAGCCGACGTTGACGGGCAGGGTGATGTTCGCTTCCTGAGACGCGAAGGCGCGATGCAACGCGCTCCTGAGCTCTCCGCGCAGTTCGGGCCGGACGATTTCGGACAGATCGTGCGTAAGCGGGCCTGCGGGCGGCATGATGTACCGGCCGGCACCCGGCGACAGGTGAAGTATCCGCTGATCTTCGTCCACCAAGACGCTTGGCGGCGCAACGCTTTCGAGCGCGGCGGCGTGCGCTGCCACCGGAGAGCGCTCGGCACGACCGGTCGCCTGAGACGGCTTGGGCAGGTCCTTGCGGTGGCTGCGCGGCAGCTGGTTGAGCAGTTCCACCGAATGCTTGTTGCGAGGCTTGGCCGTATAGATCTGCGCATCGCGGGCGTGCGAGGCGAACAGGTCGCTGCGTGCATCCGCGCTTTCGGCCGAACCGAGGAACAGGAATCCGCCGGGATCGAGCGCGTAATGGAACAGCGCCAGCAACTGCCGCTGCAATTCGCGTTCGAGATAGATCAGCAGGTTGCGGCAACTGACCAGATCCAGATGCATGAAGGGCGGGTCCTTCATCGCGCTGTGATGCGCGAACAGCACGAGGTCGCGAACCTCCTTGCGGATGCGGTAATGTTCGAGTTCCTGAAGGAAGAAGCGCTCGAGCCTTTCTTCGCTGAGGTCGGCCTCGATCGCGCGCGGATAGCGGCCCTCGCGCGCCGTCCGCAGCGCGCCTTCGTCGAGATCGCTCGCGAAGATCTGGATATCCGGGCGAACGCCGCGGCGCTCGGCCTCTTCCAGCATCAGGATCGCGATGCTGTAGGCCTCTTCGCCGGTTGCGCAGCCTGCCGACCAGATGCGGATCGTGCCATGTTCGCCATGGGCATCGAACAGGGTCGGGATGACCGTTTCCGCCAGTTCGGCGTAGGATTCGCGGTCGCGGAAAAAGGACGTCACCGAGATCAGCAGATCGCCGAGCAGATCCTGCGCTTCCTCCGGGGTTTGGCTGAGATAATCGGCGTAATCGCTCAGGCTGGCCTGCCGCGTCACCTCCATCCGCCGTCCGATCCTGCGGCGCACCGTCGCGCTCTTGTAGCTGGCGAAATCGTGTCCGGTGCGCACGCGGAGGAAGGCGAGAATTTTAAAGATCTGCTGATCGGCCTCTTCTTCCGACGTCTGCTGCAAGGCCTTTTTGCTCTGCAGCGTCTCGGCGATGCGCCGGGTCAGGCCGGCGATCGGCTCGATAAAGTCGGCGACCCCGGTGGCGATCGCGCTGCGCGGCATCATGGCAAACTCGGCTTCGCGCGGATCCTGCACCAGAATCACGCCGCCGGCTTCCTTGACCTTGCGAACCCCCACTGCCCCGTCGGAGCCGGCACCGGTCATGACCACTGCGAAGCCGTCGCCGCGCGCTGCCGCGATCGAACGGAAGAACATGTCGATCGGTGCCCGCCGACCGCGCGGTTCGGTGAACGGCCGCGCCCTGACGTGATTTCCGGTGATGGACAGCTCCCGGTCCGGCCCGATGACATAGACGCAATCGGGCTTCAGTTCGGGCGTGTCGTCGACCTGATGCACGGGCATCGCGGTACACTGGCCGAGGATTTCGGCGAGGTGACTTGGGTAGTCGG
>JAHJPT010000107.1 GCA_018819685.1 Alphaproteobacteria bacterium | reverse complement strand
GCGGCGGCATGCCCGACATGGGCGGCATGGGCGGCGGCATGGGCTTCTAAGCCAGCCAAAGCCTTGCGCTCCCGCACCGGCGGGAATGCACGAAACACGAGGCCCGGCGGGAGCGATCCCGCTGGGCCTTCTCGTATGCCGCCCGCAGACTGGTGGGATGTCGCAGTTCGGCTCCTGGGGCTGGCGCCCTATATGTGGCGCGTCGATGACCCGAAGTTCGTGCCGGACCGCGGCGGTATCACCGCGGATAGAGGGCAAACACCACTGCAAGCTGATCGAGCGACTGATCCTTCAGCCGCGCGCCGAACTCGCCCTCGCGGGGCCCAGGTTGGGCACGACTGCCAATCCCGTGTGCGCCGACGGCGAAAACCCGCCGGCCCTGCGCTGTTGCTCGGAAGAGATCCTGGACACGGAAAAGCGCAGCACCCTTCCGCCGATCGCAGGACCTACGGTTGGCCAGCGCCCAATCGGCTGGACTCAGCTCATGAACAGCAGAATCCAGGCGAACAGAACGGCCAGCGCAACGAGGACGATTGCGACACGGATTCCCATCGACCTTTTCCGCCGACGCTTTTCTGCGGTTCGGCGGCGCATTTCCTTCGACAGGTGGAGTTCGGGTTTAGACATCGGATTTTTAGTAACAATATCAGCCGCAAGGGGTCAAGTTCGCTATGGCAGTCTCCACACAGACACTCAAAATCGCAACAAACGATTAACTTCCGTCAGCCACCGACAACATTTCGATGCAGTGGCCAGCCCGGTGCGACAGCGTCTGAAAGGGACGGCACGACAGTGACAGGCTGTATCGAGGCGCCTTCGAAATAGTCCGGAACGGCGATTCGTCGCCCGTTCCGGACACTCGCCTCTATCCGCCCCGGCGGCTGGCCACAGCGGCTTCGACCACTTCGTCGGGCCAGGTGACCTGCGTCTGCGTCTGCGGGTTGAACAGATTGCCCTCATATCGCGCCGCTTCGGCAGCGGCGATCTCTTCCCTCGTCAGGAACTCGCTCGGCTCGAGCGCGAAGATGTCGAGCCCGCGACTGATCTCTGTGGCGTAGATCCGGCCGTTGTACCAATAGGCGGACCAGTAGCCGCCGGTGACCAGCTGGTCGGCATCGACCGGACCGCGATCGAAATAGGCGATCTCGAAGGGGTTTTCCGCGTCGGTGAAGTCGATCACGCTGATCCCGCCCTGATACCAGGCCTGGACGAAGATATCGCGCCCCGGAACCGGGATGATCGAGCCATTGTGCGCGACGCAGTTCTCCATGTCGCTCTGCGGTGCGGGCAGTTTGTAGAGACTGCGGAATTCCAGCTCGCCGTCCTCGATCTCGTAGATCGCGTTGGCGCCCCAGTTCACCGGATCGCCGGCCTGGCAGCGCGGCCGTCCGCCGCCGCCCCATTCGTCGGTGAACAGCACCTTGGTGCCGTCATTGTTGAAGGTGGCCGAGTGCCAATAGGCGAAGCCGGTATCGGTGACATCGTCGATCCGGACCGGCTTGAGCGGGTCGGAGATGTCGAGGATGATGCCATTGCCCGAACAGGCGCCCGCGGCGAGCTGCTTGGCCGGAAAGACGGTGATGTCGTGGCATTGATCGGTGCGGCTGGTGTCCTGCGTGCCGTCGCCGTGATCGCCGCCGCGCCACAGGCCCGCGATCTGGCCCTCGGCGGCGAAGATGCGCGGCCGGTCGACGATCCGCGCGGCGGCGGGGTTCGCGACCGGGATCTCGATTACGTCGATGCTGAACAGTGCGGTGCGATCGTCGCCCGGCGCATCGATGCAGCCGGCGAGTTCCTCGTCCTCGCGCACGTAGGAAGTGCCCGAATTGTAGAGCACGATCCGGTCCGCATCGGCCGAGACGATCGAATGGGTGTGGCTGCCGCGGCAGGTCTGCACCTGGCCGACCTGCATCGGCCGCGCCGGGTCGGAAATGTCGAAGATCCGGATGCCGCGGAAGCGCTCCTCGCTGACTCGGTCGGCGACGCCCTGCAGACCGCAATCGATCCGCGCGCGGCTGTCCTGCACGCTCATCACCAGCAGCTCGCCGACGATCGAGACGTCGCCCTGCCCGCCCGGGCAGACGGTCGAGCTGACCAGCTGCGGCACGCCGTCCTCGCCCAGGCGATAGGCGTTGAAGCCGTGGTAATTGCCCGCCACCAGCAGATCGCCCGAGAAGGCCATGTCGGTGTTGGCAAAGGACAGCAGCGAACCGCGCTGGCCGAAGCGGGGCTCTGCCTCCTCATCGGAGTCGCGCGGGTCTGGCCGGGTGTCCTCCTCCTCGGCATCCTCTTCATCCTCGACGATCGCGGGCTGGAGCTGCGCGGGGTTCTTCGGGTCGAAGAAGCCTGCAGGCTTGGGCATGGCGCTGACCAGCCGCAGATTGCTGATCGCCTCGCCCGCGTCGCGAAAGCCCGCGGCCAGCGTCGCGCGCGGATCTGTCGAGAGCCCGGCGGCGACCTCGTTCATCCGCTCGATC
>JAHJPT010000106.1 GCA_018819685.1 Alphaproteobacteria bacterium | reverse complement strand
CCGCTGGCCGGCGGGCTGACCCATCTCAACCTGCGCGACACCGTCGACGGATCGGCGAGCGAGCTCAAGGTCGACGGCGCCTTCGTCGCGATCGGCCATTCGCCCGCCACCGAGCTGTTCAAGGGCAAGCTGCCGATGGACGATGGCGGCTATCTGCTGGTCGAAGCCGGCACCCCCAAGACCGAAGTTCCCGGCGTCTTCGCCGCGGGCGACGTCACCGATCATGTCTATCGCCAGGCGGTCACCGCCGCGGGGATGGGCTGCATGGCAGCGCTCGACGCGGAACGCTTCCTCGCCAATCTCGAGATCGACACCGACGGCCATGCGCACGCGGCGCAGCCCGCCGAGCAGGAAGCGGCGGAGTGAGCGCCTAGAGGTGGATGTCGAAAACCCCGATCGCGGCGTGGAAGACCAGCGCGATCAGCACCAGGCTCGATAGCGCGAACAGCGCGAAGCGCACCGCTACCGCATTCACGGTCGCCTGCACCAGCGAGTGCGCCACCCTGAGACCGACATAGGCCCAGGCAAGCCACGCGTTGAACCCGTCGCCCCAGCCCACCATCGCGAGCAGCAGGCAGACCGCGTAGAACACGGTCGGCTGCTCGTGGAGATGGTTGTAATTGTGCGCCTTCCACTGGACCTGCGCGGGCAGGCGCTCGTCGAGGACGCCGGTCTTGCGGGCATCGTTCGGCGCGATCCCCGCCTTTGTCATCGCAGGCAGGCGGGTGGCGTACATCCACAGCCACATCACCATCGTCCAGGCCAGCAGCACCACGACCGGCTGGAGGATGGCGGACTGGGCGATCGCGGTTTCCATCAGTTGGGCGCCAGACCCGGATCGAACAGCAGCGTCGCCATCACCGCGCGCACCGCCAGCACCAGCAGCGCGAAGGTCGAGAGCATGAAGAACAGGAAGCGGATCTTCACGACGTTGACGGTCGCCTGATAGACCGAGTGGACGATCCGCAGCGCGACGTAGATCCACGCCAGCACCACATCCAGCGCGCCAGCGCCCATCACCGCCAGGATCAGCGCGGTGGCATAGAAGATGGTCGGCTGCTCGTGCAGATGAATGTAATTGTGCGCCTTCCACTGGACCTTGTCGGGAATGACGCCATCGAGATCCTGACCTCGGCCGCCGGGCTTGGCGTCCTTCAACCCGCCACCCAGGCCCTTCATCGCGGGCAGGCGGGTGAACGCCATCCAGAACAGCATGATGAGAGTCCACAGCACCAGCACGGCGGCCGGCGCGAGCATTTGAGCTTGCATTGAAGTTCCTCCCTGTTGCGCGCGAAACTAGGCGGCGGCGGAAGATTGTCAAACGCGCTGTTTACGGTGCGCCGGTTCCGGCAATCGTCGCGGCGAAGCTGGCGGCATCGGTGTTGCCCCCGGTCAGCATCACCACGCTGCGCTCGTCGAGCGGGACCTTGCCCGCCAGCGCCGCCGCCAGCGCCGCCGCGCCGCCGGGCTCGACCACCAGCCGCAGCGTGGAAAAGGCGAAGCGCTGCGCCGCGCGGACCTCCTCGTCGGTGACGGTGACCCCGGGCTCGGCGCGGTCCTGCAGCACCGAAAGATTGATCGGCTTGGTCGCGTCGGGCTGGAGCGCATCGCAGAGCGTCGCGGGCGGATTGGCACCCACGCGGACGATTTCCCGCTTCGCGAGCGCCTGCCCGACCATGTCCCAGCCTGCCGGCTCGACCGGCACTATGGCGCTGTCCGGGCAGGCGAGCGCCAGCCCCGCCGCCAGCCCGCCGCCGCCGCAGCACACCAGGATCCGCGACGGCTCGCTCCCCAGCTGCGCGGCGATCTCGATTCCCGCGCTGCCTTGGCCCTCGATCACCCATGCGTCGCCGAAGGCATGGACCAGCACCGCGCCGCGCCGCTCGACCTCGCGCGCGGCGACTTCGTCGCGGTCCTCGCCGGGGCGTTCATAGAGCACGATCTCGGCGCCCAGCGCCTTGGTTGCTTCGAGCTTCACCTTCGGCGCGTTGCGCGGCATCACGATCGCTGCGGGTATCCCCAGCCGCCGCGCCGCCCAGGCGACCCCTTGCGCATGATTGCCGCTCGACACCGCGACCACGCCGCGCTGGCGCTCATCGGGCGTAAGGTTGGACAATCGCCACCAGCCGCCGCGAATCTTGAAGGCGCCGACCGGCTGCAGCGTCTCGGCCTT
>JAHJPT010000105.1 GCA_018819685.1 Alphaproteobacteria bacterium | reverse complement strand
CCGGCGGCATTTCCTGCGCTCAATATTTGGCGGTCAGCGAGACGATTGCCTGGCGTCCGTTGGCCGGCACCGCGAAGTGCGGGTTGCGCAACTTGGTAATGTAGCGTTCGTCGCCGACGTTCTTCACATTCACCCGCAGCGCCAGGTTCGGGTTGAACTCATAGGTGGCGAAGGCATCGAAGCGGACATAGCCATCGGCGGAGATCAGGTTGGTGGTATCCGCGAAGCGGCCCGACTGATGGTAGACCCCGCCGCCAAAGCCGAAGCGATCGCTCACTTCCACGCTCGCGGTCAGCGCCAGATTGTGCCTCGGAGTGTTCGGCAGGCGATTGCCCGCGCTGGCGGTATCGCCGGTCAGCTCGCTGTCGACGAAGGTGTAGCCGCCGAACAGCGACAGCGCGCCGACGCGGCCTGTCGCGCCCACTTCGAACCCCTCGATGCGAGCGGCATCGATGATCTCCACCACCTCGCCCAGCGCATCGGTGTCGATGATGTTGTTGCGGTCCACCCGGAATGCCGAGGCCGAGAGCTGCAACGCGCCCCCGAACAGATCGGCTTTCGCACCCACTTCGTAATTCTCGGTTTCCTGGGGTGCATAGGTGTCGTTGCTGATCGCGATATTGCCCGAGCCCGCGCCCACATCGGTGCCGGGAGGATTCTTGGCATTCGCGTAGGAGGCATAGATGCTCGCCCAGGGAACCGGCTTGTAGATCGCGCCCGCCTGCCAGCTGACGAAATCGGTCTCCACGCTCCCGCTGAAGGGCCCGCCGCGACCTGCGCCGGAGCCGGAGGCGCGATAGTCGGTGTAGCGGACCCCGGCAGTGACGATGAGCTCGGGGATGAGGGTTGCCGAATCGAAGGCGTAGATGCTGATGTCTTCGGCTTCCGACAGGCTCGGGGTGCTGGCCGGAGTGATCGCGCCGCTCCACGGATCCGACGGATCGGGGTTCGACAGATCGGTGCAATTGAAGGCGGCGATTGCAGCGGGCGGGCAGCTGCGATTGCCGGTGTCGACGCTGTAGTTCAGGTTGCGCGTATCCGCCCAGCCATATTCGGCGCCGATCGACAGATTGTGCAGGATCGAACCCGTCGCGAACTCGCCCGAGATATTGGCATTGCCGGCCATCGATTGCGTGTCGGAATTGCGGCTCTTGGTGGCGCGCCAGACCAGACCGTCGGCGACGTTTCCGGCGCTGTCGTCGGGATTGGTCACGATATAGTCGATGGCGGAGCTGGAGTAGCGCAGCAGCGCCGAGGCGCTCCAGCCATTGCCCAGATCGTGGTCGAACTGGAAGGTCGTGGTATCGACCCGCGTGTTCTGGAAATCGCGAGCCAACAGCCCGTAGAAATTGTCGTAATCGACATCCGCAGGGACGCGGCGACCGTCGCCAAGCTGGCCTCGCGATGTCAGCGGAATGCCGTAATCGGGCAATTGGTCGCCCTCGAAATGGTAATGGGTCAGACTGGCGATGGTGTCCGTGCCGATGCCATAGGCGATCGAGGGGGAGATGCCCCAGCGGTCGTCGTAGATCGCATCGCGGCCGGGCGTCTCCGAATCGTGGAACAAGCCGACGATCCGCACCGCCACGCGGTCGCCGAGCTGGCGATTGACGTCCGCGGTGACGCGATAGAGGTCCGAGGTTCCCACGGATCCGGTCGCCGAAGCGAAATCGCCTGCGCGGGCGGTCTTGCTGACGAGGTTGATGCCGCCCGCTGCCGCACCGCGACCGCCGAGCGCGCCGCTGGGGCCCTTGAACACCTCGATACGTTCGACGGCGAAGGTTTCGCGCGTCTGCGAGCCGAGATCGCGCGCGCCGTCGACGAAGACGTCGCCGGTCGCGTCGACGCCGCGAATGAGCGGGATGTCCGCCGCCGCGGTTCCGCCTTCGCCGGCGCCCAGCGTGATGCCGGGCACCATCCGCAGCGCTTCCTCGAAGGAATAGGATGCGGTCTGCTCGAGCGCCTCTTCGGTCACTACGTTGATCGTGCGCGGCGTGTCGAGGATCGGTGCGGTCGCCTGGTCGATGCTCAGCTCGTCGGTCCGTTCGCCGGTCACGACGATCGATCCATCGGGGTCGATGCCGGTTTCGGCCGCTGCCGGTGCGCTGGCGATGAACCCGACACAGCCCAGCGCGAGGAACGGTGCGGAGGTGCGGGTGAATGTCGATCGTGTCATGGCTCTGATGGCCTCCCTGTTTTCGTCGTCGGAGGGGCCTATGCGAAACCAAGGCTGCAGTGTCAATGCAAATGCAACTTATTCGCAATAGCACTGACGAATGCTGGAAATAGGCGCTCTTGCGCTCAGGCGTCCGCCCAGCGGCGCATCAGATTGTGGTAGAGATTGGTCAGTTCGAGGACCGCGCCATCGCCCGGCCCGCGTTCGGAGCTCAGCAAGCGGACGGTCCGATCGAGGCGGTAGAGCTGCTCGCGTTCGCCGGGATCGCGAACCATGCTTTGCAGCCAGAAGAACGAGCCGATACGGGTGCCCGAGGTCACGGGCGTGACGCGATGCACGCTGCTGGCGGGATAGAGCACCAGATCTCCCGCGGGCAGCTTGACCCGGTGTTCGCCGAACAGATCCTCGACGATCAGCTCGCCGCCCCCGTAGCTCTCCGGATCGGCGAGGAAGAGCGTCGCCGACAGATCGCTGCGGATCCGGAAATCGGTGCCGTCGAGGCGGCGGATCGAATTGTCGACATGGGCGCCGAACGTCTCGCCGCCCTCGTAGCGGTTGAACAGCGGCGGAAAGACCTTGAGCGGGAGCGCCGCCGCGATGAATTCGGGGGTACGGCCGAGCGCATCGAGTACCATCCTGCCCGCCTCCTGCTCGGTCTGGCTGCCCTGCCGCAATTGCCGGTTGCGCTTGGCGGTGCGCGATTGATGCCCCGAGGTCTCGTTGCCATCGACCCATTCGCCACTTTCGATCAGCGCCCGAAGCTCGGCCACCTGCGCTGTGTCGAGGACGCCTTCCACGCGAGCCATCATGACCGTCTTGTCCTTCGGGGGTAGGCGCGTCGCGCCGTATCTCCCCTCCCACTGACGCGGATGCGAATGATTGTCAATTGCAGCAGTCGCGGGGCAGCAGGGAGCAAGCAAGGGCAATGCGCCGCCGCTTGCAGTGCTCGGGGCCTCCGGTTTTGCTCCCTCAGCGAGAGAGCGGCATGGTCATCTCTTCGGCTCGATATAGCGATCGAGTTCCTCGAAGGAGGAGCGATCGGTGAGCAGCAGGGCGGCCGGCTTCAGGCCGTCGAAATGGGCCATGACCATCGT
>JAHJPT010000104.1 GCA_018819685.1 Alphaproteobacteria bacterium | reverse complement strand
AGGAGAGGATATAGGCGAAGGCCTGCTTGCTCTCGATCGGATTGCCCCATTCGGGCCATTCGCCCGGGGTCAGCGGCAGATCGGCGTCGAGCATGGTGTTGAGCACATCGACGAAGGGCACATGCGCCACCACCGCACCCCAGAGATCGGGATCGGTGTTGATCACCGCGCCCATCAGCTCGCCCCCGGCGGAACCGCCCGAGATGCTGATCTTGCCCTTTTCGGTGTAGCCCGCTTCGACCAGCCCCTTCGCAACATCGACGAAATCGTTGAAGGTGTTGGTCCGCTCGTTGAGCTTGCCCGCAAGATACCATTTGCGGCCCAGATCGTCGCCGCCGCGGATATGCGCGATGGCATAGGCATAGTCCCGATCGACCAGGCTCAGCCGCGTGGTCGAGAAGCCCGGCGGCACCGCATAGCCATAGGCGCCATAGGCATAGAGATGGAGCGGCCCGCTCTTGGGACGATCCTTGCGCATCACCACGCTGACCGGCACGCGGGTGCCGTCGCGCGCGGTGATCTCGAGCCGCTGCGTGGTGTAGAGCGAGGGATCGTAGCCGCTGGGGATTTCCTGCTGCTTGAGCAGTTCCAGCTCGCCGCTGGCGACGTGATAGTCGTAGACCGAATTGGGCGTGACCATGCTTTCGTAGGCCAGGCGCAATCTGTCCTGGTCGTATTCGGGATTGTCGGACAGGCCGGTGTTGAAGCTCGCTTCGGCGAAGGCGACCGGCTTGACCAGCGCGGGGTCCGCGTAGTCGCGGATCTGGATCTGGTCGAGACCGCTGAGCCGCCCTTCGGTGACGTAAAAGTCCTTGAACAGCGAAAAATCGGTGAGGTAGAATTCGTCCGAGCCCCCAATCAGCGTACTCCATTCGCCGGGCGCCGCGAGATCGGCGGTGGCGAGGCGGAAATTGACGTGCTCGTCATTGGTGAGGACGAAGACTTTCCCGTCGCGAATATCGACATCGTATTCGACACCCTTGCGGCGCGGGGCGACCAGGATCTGCTCGCCGGTCGGGTCGTCGGCTCGCACCAGCCGGACCTCGCTGGTTTCATTGTCGCCGGTGGCGATGATCAGCCAGTCTTCCTGCGCGGAAATGCCCGCCCCGACCCGGAAACCGTCGTCCTGCGTCTCGCGATAGAGCTCGACATCCTCGCTTACCGGCGTTCCCAGAACATGCAGCGTCGCATCGTGCACGCGCCAATTGTCGTTGGCGACGCCATAGACCAGCCCGCGATCCTCCATGACCCAGACGAGGCCGGACAGCGTGCCGGGGATCGTGTCGGGCAGCAGCTCGCCGGTCTCCAGATCCTTGATCCGCACATCGAAGCGCTCGGAGCCATTGTCATCAGCCGAATAGGCGAGATAGCGCCCGTTGTTGCTCACCGAGAAGGCGCCGAGGCGGAAATATTCCTTGCCCTCGGCGAGCGCGTTCTCGTCGAGGATCAGCTGCGGATCGCCGCCTGCCACCGGCTTTCTGTAATATTTGCGGTACTCCGCGCCTTCCTCGAATTCGGACCAGTAAAGGTAGTCGCCCTGCCGCTGCGGAACGGTGGAATCGTCCTCCTTGATCCGCGCCTTCATCTCTTCGAACAGCGTATCGACCAGCTTCTGCTGCGGCTTCATCTGCGCTTCGAACCAGGCGTTCTCGGCGTTGAGGTAGGCGAGCACATCCGCGTCATCGACCGTGGGATAGGATTTGTCGTGCAGCCAGTTGTAGGGATCGGCGATGGTGATGCCGTGGCGGCTGTAGGAATGATCGCGCTGCTCGGCGACCGGAGGAGACGTCGGAGGGGTAACGGATTCGGGCACGGAGTTCCCTTCGGGGGTCTGGGCGGTGAGAGGGGCGGCGAGCGCCAGTCCGGCGGCACACAACAGGCTGCCAATACGCATGAAAACCATCGCTGATCCCTCCCCTGCGGCGCAAGCGGTGGAAAGCCGGGCTGCGCATCGCTATGTCGGGCGGGATGATTATGCGGCTGCGCCGCGCGCCGCAAGCGCCGAGTCGAGCAATCGCCGACCGGCCCCGATGAAAGGTCCAAGCCGATGCTGATGAACACCCATGAAGCCCGCCTCGACGCCCTGCGCAAGGAATTGCAGCGGCGCGACCTCCAGGGCTTCGTCGTCCCGATCTCCGACGAGCACCTGAGCGAATATGTCGGCTCCTATGCCCAGCGGCTGCACTGGCTGACCGGCTTTGCCGGCAGCGCCGGCAGCGCGGCGGTGCTGGCGGGGCAATATTTGGGCAAGGGCGCGGCGATGTTCACCGACGGGCGCTACACCGTCCAGGTGCGCGAACAGGTGGATGCGAACCTCTACGATTACGAGGATGTGCCCGCCACCGGCCCGGCGAAATGGATCGCGAAACACGCTCCGAAAGGCGCGCGGATCGGTTACGACGCCTGGCTTCACGGCGTGGAATGGGCCGAAGCGGCAGCGAAGGAACTGGGCCGCAAGGGAATCGAGCTGGTCCCGCTCGACGGCAATCCGATCGACGCGGTGTGGGAGGATCGCCCGGCCCCCTCTCCGGCGCAGGCGGTGCCGCACGACGATCGCCTCGCCGGTCGCTCGAGCGCGGACAAGCGCAACGCCATCGCCGACTGGCTGAAGGAGGAAGGCTATGATGCGACTGTCGTCACCGCGCTCGATTCGGTCGCCTGGCTGATGAACATGCGCGGCGCCGATATCGCCAACACCCCGGTCGCGCTGTCCTACGCGCTGGTCCGCGCCGATGGCACCGCAGACCTGTTCATCGCGCGCGACAAGGTCTCGCCCGAACTCGCGCAGCATCTCGGCAATGCGGTGACGCTGCGCGACCGGGGCGAGTTCGTCTCGGCGCTCGAGAGCCTCTCGGGCAAGAGCGTCGCGGTCGATCCCGATCGCGCGGTGGCGGGCATCTTCCATGCGCTGGAGATGGCCGGCGCGAAGGTCACCCGGGCGGAAGATCCCGCGGTGCTCCCCAAGGCGATCAAGACCCCCGCCGAGCAGCAGGGCCACCGTGATGCGCAGGCGCGCGACGGCGCGGCGGTGGTGCGCTTCCTGCGCTGGATCTCCGAGAATGCGCCATCGGGCGAAGTGGACGAGCTCACCGCCGCCGCCAAATTGCGCGAGTTCCGCGGGCTCAGCCCGGACCTGAAAGACACCAGCTTCGATACCATCAGCGCCGCGGGCGGTCATGCCGCGCTGCCGCATTACAAGGTGGACGAGCAATCCAACATCCCGATCCCGCCCTCGAGCATCTTCCTGTGCGATTCGGGTGGGCAATATCTCGACGGCACCACCGACATCACCCGCACCGTCTGGGTCGGCCCCGGCGAGCCGACCGCCGAGATGATCGATCGCAACACCCGAGTGCTGAAGGGCCATATCCAGCTGGCGCAGGCGCGGTTCCCGCTCGGCACCAATGGCGGCCAGCTCGACACGCTGGCGCGGATGCATCTGTGGCAGGCGGGGGTCGATTACGGCCACGGCACCGGCCACGGCGT